>NZ_JBVHMR010000012.1:0-273734 GCF_055558375.1 Streptomyces sp. NPDC025793
AACGTCACCCGCAGCCGCCTCGGACGCCTCGTCCGCCAAGGCTTCCTCACCCAACCCGGACGAGGCCGCTACCAGAAACGGACTTAACGCCCACTGAATCCGCATGCCCGCTGATACGTTTCTGCAGGTCAGAAACCTGCATGGTGGGGCGGGTGGGACTCGAACCCACGGCCGACGGATTATGAGTCCGCTGCCCTTCGGCTCGCCGCTACGCCCGACTCACCCCGAGGAAGCCACCTCTGGACGCGGAATGAGGTCAGGCCCCCGCAAGATACGTGAGACGCACCTTTCGTTGAGGATTATCCTGATTTGTATCGACCAGACATACCGACTGCCAGGTGCCCAGTTCCAGACGGCCGGCGATGACGGGGAGGGTCGCGTGCGGCGGGACGAGGGCCGGCAGGACGTGGTCGCGGCCGTGGCCGGGGCTGCCGTGGCGGTGCTGCCAGCGGTCGTCGGCGGGGAGCAGGGCGTGCAGGGCGGCGAGGAGGTCGTCGTCGCTGCCGGCGCCGGTCTCGATGACCGCGATCCCGGCGGTCGCGTGCGGGGTGAAGACATTGAGCAGCCCGTCACGGCCCGCCGCCGCCTCCCGCAGGAAGTCGTCGCAGTCGGAGGTGAGGTCGACGACGCGCTCCCGCGAGCCGGTGGTGACGTGCAGCGTTCGGGTGGCGAAGGCATCTGGCATGCTCCCATCCTGTCCCATACGCCGGGCTCCCCCCTCGGCGGCGCGACCGGCTGCCGATATCCATGGTCCACAGGGCGAGACACCGTTGACCGTGGACCGTCCATCTGGCTACGTTCAGCCGCATGTTGCGTTCAGCCCTGCTCACCACGCGCGGTCACATCGACCTGCTCTGGGTGGCCTCCGCCGCGTGTCGCCGCGGCTGCTGACGCCCTTTTCCGCTTCACCCTTCCGCTCTCCGGCGCGCTTCGCCGTCGATTCCGCAGACCCGTGGCCGCCTGGTCCGGCTGCTCGCGTACGACGGTGACCGGCCGCTGAGACGGGCCTGAGAGACGGCCCCTTCCTTCCCCGTCTCTCCGCCCGCCCTCTCCCCGAGGAGCCTCCATGAGCATCAGCCATGCACCACCCAACTCCCCTGAACCCGATATTTCCGGTATATCCAAGACTGAGTCGGCCGAGGCGGCGCGGGCGGACGCCACCGGCCTCGACCTCCAACCCGTCGTCCCCGCCTCCTCCCGCTCCCTGCGCCTCCCCCGCTGGCTGCGCCGCACCACAGGCCCGATCCTGCTGCTCGCTCTGTGGCAACTCCTCAGCGCAACCGGCGTCCTGACGCCCGACGTGCTCGCCTCGCCGGGCCGGATCGCGCAGGTCGGCTGGGACCTGATCAGCGACGGATCGCTGCCGTCGGCCATGGGAACCTCGCTCCGGCGCGTCGCGCTCGGCCTGCTCTTCGGCACCGTGACCGGTACCGGACTCGCGCTGGTCTCGGGGCTGTTCCGGATCGGCGAGGACGTGGTGGACGCACCGGTGCAGATGCTGCGGACGGTGCCGTTCGTCGGTCTCATCCCGCTGTTCATCATCTGGTTCGGCATCGGCGAGGCCCCGAAGATCGCCATCATCACGCTCGGCGTGACCTTCCCGCTCTACCTCAACGTGTACGCCGGCATCCGCGGCGTCGACGCCCAACTCATCGAGGCCGGCGAGTCGTTGGGACTCTCCCGCCGGGGGCTGGTGCGGCACGTCGTACTTCCCGGCGCACTGCCCGGCGCGCTGACCGGGCTGCGGTACGCCCTCGGCATCGCCTGGCTCGCGCTGGTCTTCGCCGAGCAGGTCAACGCCGACTCCGGTATCGGCTTCCTGATGGTGCAGGCACGGGACTTCCTGCAGACCGACGTGATCGTGGTCTGCCTGATCGTCTACGCCTTCCTCGGCCTGCTCGCCGACTTCATCGTCCGTTCTCTCGAAAGGGTGTTGCTGCAATGGCGACCGACGTTCACCGGCCGGTGACCCCTCGGACTACCCGGGCCGTGCACGTCGAGGGGCTCACCCGCTCCTTCGACGGCCGCACGGTCATCGACGATCTGCGTCTCGACATCGCGCCCGGCGAGTTCGTCGCCCTGCTCGGCCGCAGCGGCTGCGGCAAGTCGACGCTGCTGCGCATCCTCGCCGGGCTCGACCGCGACATCCGGGGCACCGCACTGGTCCCGCGCCGCAGGGCGGTAGCCTTCCAGGCGCCTCGGCTGATGCCCTGGAAGAAGGTCTGGCGCAACGTCCTGCTCGGTCTGCCGGGCAAGCCCGAACGCACCGTCGCCGAGGAGGCGTTGGCCGAGGTCGGGCTCGGCCACCGGGTCGACGCCTGGCCGAGGACGCTGTCCGGCGGCGAGGCCCAGCGCGCCTCCCTCGCCCGCGCCCTGGTTCGCGAGCCCGATCTGCTGCTGCTCGACGAGCCGTTCGGCGCGCTGGACGCGCTCACCCGGATCAAGGCCCAGCGCCTGGTCGGGGAGTTGTGGCAGCGCCGCGGCTGCGCCGTGCTGCTGGTCACGCACGACGTCGAGGAGGCCGTACTGCTCGCCGACCGCGTCCTGGTGATGGACGACGGCCGCATCGCCCACGAGCAGCACATCGACCTCGACCGGCCGCGCGAGATCACCGACCCCCGGTTCGCCGCACTCCGCGCCGGGCTGCTGGAACGGCTCGGCGTCAACACCGCCGCCGAAGCCGCCTGATCCCTCGATGCGCGCCCGCGTCCCACCGCACTCGACACCCCCGCACACGAACGGAACCGCCATGCGACGACGACTCGTCCCCGCCGCAGCTCTCCTCCCCCTCGCGCTCCTGCTCACCGCCTGCGGCGGGAACTCGTCCGCGAGCACCGGCACCGACGGCACGGGCTCGGTCACCCTCGACGTCGGTGACCAGAAGGGCGGTTCTGAGGCCATCCTGCGCGCCGCGGGAGAGCTGAAGAACCTGCACTACAAGATCAAGTGGTCCACCTTCACCTCCGGCCCGCCCCTGTTGGAGGCCGTGAACGCGCAGGCCGTCGACATCGGCGGCGTCGGCAACACCCCGCCCGTCTTCGCGGCGGGTGCCGGTTCGAAGATCTCCGTCGTGGCCGCCTGGCACGGCATGTCCAAGGGCGACACGATCCTCGTGCCCAGCGACTCCAAGCTGACCGGTCCGAAGCAGCTCAGGGGCAGATCCGTCGCCGTGGCGCAGGGCTCGTCCGCGCACTACCAGCTGATCGCCTCGCTCAGAGCGGCGGGGCTCAGCCTGTCCGACGTCAAGGTCAAGTACCTCCAACCGGCCGATGCGCTCGCCGCGTTCACCTCCGGCAAGGTCGACGCATGGGCGGTCTGGGACCCGTACACCTCCCAGATCCTGCGGGCCAGGCAGGGGCGGGTGCTGACCACGGGCGAGGGCGTCACCAACGGGCTCACCTTCCAGGTGGCCGCGCCCTCCGCGCTGAAGGACCCGAAGAAGGCCGCCGCCGTCAAGGACTACCTGACCCGGCTGCGGCGAGCGACGGCCTGGGTCCACGACCATCAGCAGGAGTGGGCCAGGGTGTGGGCCAAGGACACGGGGCTGCCGTACGACGTGGCGCTTGACTCGGTGAAGCGGACCAACTCCACACGTGTCGCCGTCGCCGTCGACCAACCTCTCGTCGCCTCCGAGCAGCAGATCGCCGACGCCTTCACCGAGTTGAAGCTGATTCCGAAGAAGGTGGACTTCGGCGACTTCGTGGACACCCGCTTCAACACCGGCCTGCCCCCGTCGACGACACCGGCCGAGAAGTGACCTCGGCCGGGGACCGAGAAGGGCACGGGGGACAGCACGGTGTCTCCACCGGAGCAGTTCGGCCGGTGGTTCTCCTCCCAGGGGAGAGCCGGGGCAGGGCGGCCGGTAGGCGGTGCCGGGCAGGTGGCGCCGCCGCTCTGCGTGGGTGATCGTGCGAGGGGTCACGGCGCAGGCCCGGGCGGTGGCCGCGGGTACGGTGGTCTCCCAGATCTGTGCGGTGTGGTCGGAGCCGCCGCCGATCACCCGGGTGCCGTCGGCGCTGAAGGCGACGGACTGGCTTGCACCGGTATCTCCGGTGAGTGTGGCCAGCTGGGCGGGGTGCTGTAGGTCGGCCACATTCCACACGCGTACGGTGCGGTCGTAGCCGGCCGTCACGAGGGTCCGGGCCTCGCGGCTGAACGCCGCGTCGGCGTGCCCCTGAGGATTCCGGCGAGAGCGGGATGCTGCGGGTCGTCGATGTTCCAGAGGCGTACGGTGCGGTCGTCACTGCCGGAGGCGAGAGTGCGTGCGTCCGGGCTGAAGCCACCGAGAAGACGGCCGTGTCCACGCAGGGCAGGACCGTACGGGACCGCGACCCAGCGCCCGGCCCACCGATCCGAACGCCTACGAGCCCTGGAGCCGGCGCGACCGTGCCTGGGGCAGCGAGGACGATACACACGTCGCCCAGCTCCACGACAGCTAGGGCCTGTCGTCACATTCCCGTCGTCCGCCCGAGGCGGGCCGCGCGGCGTTCGGTGCGTGCAGTTGCAAGGCGGAGGAGGGAGTCGACGCGTGAGGGCCCCTCCCGCGCGAGCGAAGCCGAGCGCGGGGAAGTCGGCGACCGACGACAACACGCCTGGAGGTGCCCCCTCCGGGGGAGCGCCTGCCAGACGCCGCACGGCAGGCGGGAATGTGACGACAGGCCCCAGGGCTCAGGCCCGGGAAGATCCCCGCCCCCCTCTCCAGTTAGTAGAAGCGTGAACGAATCGCGCGAGGTCGAGGTTGTCGTCATCGGAGCCGGTCAGGCCGGGCTGTCCAGCGCCTATCACCTGCGGCGCACCGGCTTCGAGCCGGACCGTGACTTCGTGGTGCTCGACCACTCCCCCGCGCCGGGCGGCGCCTGGCAGTTCCGGTGGCCCTCACTGACGTACGGCAAGGTGCACGGAATGCACGCGCTGCCCGGCATGGAGCTGACGGGCGCCGATCCCGCGCGGCCGTCGGCGGAGGTCATCGGCGCGTACTTCGACCGCTACGAGCGCGCCTTCGACCTGCGGGTGCGGCGGCCCGTCGACGTACGGGCCGTCAGGCAGGGCGCCCGCGGCCGGCTGTCCGTGGAGACCTCGGCGGGCACCTGGTCCACGCGAGCGCTGATCAACGCGACCGGCACGTGGGACCGGCCGTTCTGGCCTCGCTGTCCCGGCCAGGAGACCTTCCGGGGACGGCAGTTGCACACCGCCCAGTACGCCGGTCCCGAGGAGTTCGCCGGGAGGCGGGTCGTGGTCGTGGGTGGCGGCGCCTCGGGCACCCAGCATCTGCTGGAGCTGGCCCCCTACGCGGCCGCGACCACCTGGGTCACCCGCCGGCCCCCGGTGTTCCGCGAGGGGCCGTTCGACCAGGAGGCGGGCCGGGAGGCGGTCGCGCGGGTGGAGGAGCGGGTGCGTCAGGGGCTGCCACCGCGCAGTGTGGTCTCCGTCACCGGGCTGCCCCTCAACGACGCCGTCCGGCAGGGCCTCGCGGACGGGGTTCTGGACCGGCAGCCGATGTTCGACCGGATCACCCCGGACGGGGTGGAATGGAGCGATGGCCGCCGCGTCACCGCCGACGTCATTCTGTGGGCCACCGGGTTCCGGGCCGCGCTGGACCACCTCACCCCGCTGCGCCTGCGCGAGCCGGGCGGCGGGATCCGGGTCGAGGGCACCCGGGCCGTCGCCGATCCCCGCGTCCACCTCGTCGGCTACGGCCCCTCGGCCAGCACCATCGGCGCCAACCGGGCCGGACGCTCCGCCGTACGGGACATCAGGCAGTTGCTGTCCGAGGAGCAGCCGGTCGCCGTGTGACACGGCGGCGGACAAGCGGCGCAACCCATCTGCAACGGCATTCCGCCATCCAACCGGTCGAGGACGCCCGGGCGACTTTGCCCCTGTCCGCCTTCGTCGTGACCTCGGCCTGGACAAGGCCCGCGACGGTGGCGGTGGCAGCCTGGTAGCGGAAGCCGAGAACCGTGTCGCCCCTCCCTCCCGGGTTCAGCCGGCCGGCTCCAGCTGCGCGTCCCGGCGCACCAGGGCGGCGTACCGCCCGTCTCGCTCCAGCAGTTCTTCGTGCGTGCCGCGTTCGGCGACGCGGCCGGAGTCCAGCACCACGATCTGGTCGGCGTCTCGGATCGTGGAAAGGCGATGGGCGATGGTGATCGTGGTCCGGTCGGCGGACAGGGCGTCGATGGCCTCCTGGACGGCGGCCTCCGTACGGGTGTCGAGCGCGCTGGTCGCCTCGTCGAGAATGAGGACCGGCGGATCGCGCAGGATGGTGCGGGCGATCGCGAGGCGCTGCTTCTCGCCGCCGGAGAAGCGGTGACCGCGTTCACCGACGACGGTGTCGTAGCCGTCGGGCAGCGCGGCTATGTGGTCGTGTATCTGCGCCGCCTCGGCGGCCGCGTGCAGTTCCTCGTCGGTGGCGTCCGGCTTGGCGAAACGGAGGTTGTCGGCGACGGTGGCGTGGAAGAGGTACGTCTCCTGCGAGACGACGCCGACCGCGCGGGCGAGGGTGTCGAAGTCGAGGTCACGGACGTCGACGCCGTCCAGCGTGACGCGACCGCCGGTGACGTCGTAGAGCCTGGGCACCAGATAGCCGAGCGTGGACTTGCCCGCGCCGGTGGGGCCGACCACGGCGAGCCCGGTGCCCGCGGGCACGGTGATGTCGATGCCGTCGAGGACCGGGCGGACCTTGTCGTCGTTGTCGTAGCGGAACTCGACGTCCTCCAGACGGACTTCGCCCTTGATCTGGTCGAGGTGGACGGGCCGCTCGCGCTCGGTGATGTCGATCGGCAGGTCGAGGTACTCGAAGATGCGCTGGAAGAGCGCGAGGGAGGTCTGGATCTGGACGCCGGTCGCGAGCAGGCTCACGGCCGGGCGGAACAGGCCCTGCTGGAGCGAGACGAAGGCGACGATGGTGCCGAGCGAGACCTTCGGGCCACCGAACTGGAGGGCCAGACCGGCGGTCCAGTAGATGACGGCCGGCATCGCGGCCATGACGATCGTGATCACGGCCATGCGCCAGCGCCCGGCCATGTTCGACCGCACTTCGAGGTCGACCAGGCGCTCTGACTCCTCGGCGAAGGACGCGGTCAGCGAGTCCGACCGGCCCATGGTGCGGCCGAGCAGGATGCCGCTCACCGAGAGCGACTCGGTGACCGTGGCGGCCATGGCGGCCATCTGCTTCTGGCGCTGCGTGGTGATCTTCTTGCGTTCGTTGCCCACGCGGCGGCTGATCCACACGAACACCGGGAGCAGGAGAAGCGAGACGATCGTGAGCCGCCAGTCGAGCGCGATCATCGCGACGATCGTGGCGACCACGCTGGTGGCGTTGGAGACCAGGGAGGTGGCCGTGGAGGTGACGGTGGCCTGCATGCCACCGATGTCGTTGGCTATGCGGGACTGCACCTCGCCCGTGCGGGTGCGGGTGAAGAAGGCGAGCGACATGCGCTGGAGCCGGCCGTAGACGGCCGTGCGCAGGTCGTGCATGACGCGCTGGCCGACGGTGGTCGAGATCAGCGTCTGGAGCACGCCGAAGACGCTGGAGAGGACCGCGCTCAGGATCATGCCGAGCGCGAGCAGGCTCAGCAGGCCGGTCCGACCCTGCGGAATGGCGACGTCGAGGGTCGCCTTCAACAGGAACGGCGTGGCCACCGAGACCAGCGAGGCGGCACCGACCAGCAGGCCGACGACGGCGAGCCGCCCGCGGTAGGGACGGAAGAGCTTCAGGATGCGTCGCACCTGCCGGGGCTGTTCCTTGGCGTCGGCAGGTGGGGTCCAGGACGTTTCACGGTCGGGATGCATGGGCTCCTACGGAGACGGACGGGGGCCGGTCAGGAACCGGCCGACGATGACTGACTGATCGTAGCTCATTGTTACCTATACTCACAATGAATGTCGTCCTGATATTGTTCCCGCATGAGCACCCCCGATTCCGACGGCCTGCTCGCCGAGCAACTGCTGCGGCTCACCCGACGGGTGCACCGCATCCAGAAGCGCCATCTGGAGCGGCGCGATCTGGGCGTCACCCCGGCCCAGTCCCGGCTGCTGCGCACCCTCGCGCACTACCCCTCACCTCCGCGCATGGCCGACCTGGCCGAGCGCCTGGAGGTGGTGCCGCGCGCGGTGACGACGCTGGTCGACGGGCTGGAGGCGAGCGGGAAGGTACGACGGGCGGCAGATCCGGCGAACCGGCGCGTCACGCGGATCGAGCTGACCGACGAGGGGCGCGCGACCCTGCGCGAACTGCGCGGCGCACGCCGGTCGGCGGCCGAGGAAATACTGGCCCCGCTGACCGAGAAGGAGCGCGCGGTGCTCGGCGTACTGCTGGACACGCTGATCGACGGGGAGTCGGCCAGGAGCTGCTGACGGCCGAGCCCGCCCCGTCGGCAGGCCACCGCCCACCGACGGCACGAACTGCGGCACGGGCACTTCCCGGGGACCGCGGGACTCACGGAAGCCGAACGGGACTTCCGTGATGCAGAAGGCGGCTTCCGATGCCGATCATCCCGATGGCGTCATGGATCCCTTCCGCGACACCCGTGTCACAGCCGCGTACATCACCCCGCGCGCGGCGCATCCCGCACGGCCGTGCTCAGCAGCGCTTGCGATCCTCCGTCAGCACTCCCTGCGCCGTGGCCAGTGAACGGTCGTAGCAGCCGTCGGAGCCGTAGCGGCGGTAGCGCTCGCCGGAGGTGCCGACCGCGTGCCGCTGCTCGCGCGGGACGTTGAGCGTGTACGCCGCGTCGCCACTGTAGGTGTCGTCGAGCCGCGACCACGCGACGCGCCGGCCGTCCTGCCGCCGCGTCACCGACGCATGGTCGCCGAGCGTCAACACCGTGCGCAGCCGGTTGTCCGTCCCGACGGTCGTCGTGCCGTTCAAGGTGTACGTGCGCTGCGTGTGCGTCCCCCGGGCGGGGCCGTGTCCGCCGGTGGTGACCGTCTCGTCGTCGGTCCAGGTCGCGTCCAGCCCGTCCGTGTTCTCACCCTCGGTCCAGCGGTGCACGGAGGTGTTGGCGAGGGTGCGGCTGACGGTCGTCGTCACACGGCCGTGCGAGGTGTCGAGGTAGCCGGAGACGGTGAGGCGGTGTCCGGCCCGGGTGTTCACCCGGTTCTCCGAACCCGGCGTGTACGTCGAGGAGTTGACGAGGTTCGTCGCCGTGTCCGCGGTGAGCGCGCCGGTGACCCGGGCACGGTGCGCGTCCTGCCAGACCAGTACGTTCACCGGCGTGCTCCAGCCCGACTGCCCCGCGGGCACGCCGACGACCGAGACCTCGACCTGGTGCGGACGGCCGTCGTTCAGCAGGCCCGCGAAAGGCGTGAGGTCGTACTGGACGGGCCGCACGTCGAAGGCGCCCGGTGCCGGGATGACGTACCAGAGGAAGGGATCGGACCAGCCCCCCGTCCAGACGTTCGGGAACGGTGCGGCGATTCCGGCGAGTCGGCCGTCGACCTTGACCTGCACCTCGCGATAGGGGCCGTGATCGGCCTTGCAGGAGTACGAGGCCGGGTCGGCCACGGTCAGATACCAGAACTCCTCGCAGCCGCCGCCCGAACCGGTCGCGTACACCTCGGCGACGATGCGCTCACTGTTGCGCGGCGTGGTGAGAGTCGTGCCGTGCGGCGTGTCCGTCAGGGTGAGGACCCGGTCGGGGGTGCGCTCGGCGGCGCGGCCCGCGTAGAAGGTCAGCGTGACGTGCACGTCGATGACGCCGGTGTACGTGCCGTCCACCACGTTGCCGATCAGCATCTCGACGTCCTGCGGGCCGCGAAAGGTGTCGCTGTATCGGGTGACGTCCTTCTCGACGTGCCACGCGATGCCGTCGGGCGAGGGCTCCGGGGTGGAGGTGCGCAGGATCTCGACCCCGCCGACGTGCAGATAGCCGAGCCGGTCGTACTGACGGCCCTTCACCTTGCCGTCGAGGCGCAGGACGACCTTGCTCCAGTGGTCGCCACAGCCCTGGGGCGGGGTGTAAGCGCCGCGATAGGGCGTGAAGTCGCGGAACTGGGCGTCGGCCAGGGTGACCTGGCATGACGTGGTGTGCGGCCGGTCGACGGGCGGTGCGGCAGTGACCGGATCGTGCCAGTCGGTGCCGAACTCGGTCGGCACGTCGGCCGCTTGGGCGGTGACGGCCCCTGTGCCGAAGAGCGCGCTTGCCAGGAGGGTCACTCCGGCAAGCATGGACATGACTATCCGTCTTCTCATGGCCCGTGTTCTACGGGCAGTCGGCCCCGCCCCGCAATGACGCCTCGTCGCCTCAGGCGCGCAATTCTCTCTCGTCCCCCATCACCATCATCGGATGCTGAGCCGGGTCGAGCGTGCGCAGCAGGAACTTCATCGCCCCCTTGGGCAGGCTGACACAACCGGACGTGCCGTCGCCGTGATCGAGGTGCAGCCAGATACCGCCGCCTCTGTCCTCACCCAGGGGGCGGGTGGGGTCGTGCGGCACTGTACCCGGCAGGCGGTTGTAGTCGATCGCGATGACATAGTCGAAAACATGGTCGTACGCCACGGCATTGACCGTCGGTGCGTAGGCCACGTAGTCCTGGTCGTACGGCAGCCTGCTGCCGGGGTCGTCGAGCACGCCACCCGCATCGGTGAGGCCGAACACGCCGACAGGACTGCGGTCGTCGCCCGAATAATGCTCCAGGGTCCAGCCCTTCCGGCCATTGTGGGCGGCCCAACGGGCCACCCGCCGCCACTCCGGACCCTCCTTCATGTAGAACACCGCCGTGGCGTCGGGTGAATCCTCGCCCTCGCCGTACACCGCCAGGACCTGACCGGTGTCGGCGGGGATCCGGCGTTGGAGGCCCTCGCCGACGTCCGGGATACGGGTCGGATCGGTCGCGGGCAGCGCCGCCACGCCCGGGGCGCGAAGACCCTGCGCACCGCCGGTGTCGACAGGGCCCGACGATCCGTCACTGCCGCACCCGGAAAGGGTCGCCAGGACAGCCCCGATCGTCACCGCGGCCGCCACGAGCCGCACGCTGTAGATCCTCACACGACCATGGTGGCATCACATAACGATCGATCATGTGACTAATCCTCTCATTTCACCGGGTTGGCCGACAGCACAGCAGCAGTGACCTGCACGGAATCTGATCACCCGGCCGCCGACCACGACCGGGCTCCCGACGTGGATGTCGGCCTCGCCCTCGACCTCATGGATCCGTGGCCGGAAGCCGGTTGATTCGGCCGGTCCGCCGGGAAAACCGTTTGAAATTCACCACTCTGCGACGCGAACCTTTCACGGCTTGTTGGCACACCCCTCCGTCTCCCCCTCCCTGACACGAGCCACTGGGACGTCATGCAGATTCAAGACCTTCCGTATTCCGATCCGGGGGTACCGGACACGCGTTCCGGCCCCCGATTCCTGTGGTGGCTCTGGCGCAACCAGCTGGGCGGACAGCTGAAGGCACTCGCCTGGGGCCTGCTCCACTTCGTCTCCGTCTCGGCCCTGCCCTTCTGTGTCGGCCTGGCCGTGCAGGCCGTCGTCGACCGCTCCGGCACCCGGCTCGCCCTGACGGGCGCTCTGATGCTGCTGTGCGGCACGGGCATCGCCCTCGGCGACACCTTCCTGCACCGGGCCGCGGTCACCAACTGGATCACGGCCGCCGCCCGGGTCCAGCAACTGCTCGCCCGCAAGGCCTCCCAGCTCGGCTCCGCCCTGACCCGGCGGGTCGCCGCCGGCGAAGTAGTGGCCGTGTCCACCGGCGACGTCGAGAAGATCGGCTGGTTCGTCGAGGCGATCTCCCGGTTCACCGCCGCGGCACTCACGGTCGTCGTGGTCGGTGTCGGCCTCCTCGTCTATCAGCCCGCCCTGGGCGTGGTCGTCGCGATCGGACTGCCGATCGTCGCGGTCTCGGTGCTGCCGCTGCTGCCCCGGGCCACACGCCGCGCCGATGTACAGCGCGAGAAGGCGGGCCGGGCCACCGAGCTGGCCTCGGACACGGTCGCCGGACTGCGCGTGCTGCGCGGCATCGGCGGCGAGGAACTGTTCCTCGACCGCTACCGCCGGGCCTCGCAGGAGGTACGGCGCGCCGCCGTGCACAGCGCCCGGATGTGGTCGCTGATCTCCGCCATCCAGGTGCTGCTGCCCGGACTGCTGCTCATCGCGGTCGTCTGGCACGGCATCCACCTGGCCCGCCAGGGCCGGATCACCGTCGGCGAACTCGTCACCGTCTACAGCGCGGTCATGGTCCTCAACTACCCGCTGCGGCACTTCGAGGAAATCGCCATGGCGTACTCCTTCTCCCGCCCGTCGGCCAAACGGGCGGCCCGGGTGCTGGCGCTGGAGCGGTCCACGGCCACCGCCGGCACCCGCGCGGCCGAGGTGCCGACCGGGGATCTGTACGACCCCGACACCAAGCTGCTCGCTCCCGCCGGCCGGCTCACCGCCGTCGTGTGCGGCGACCCCGACGCGGCCGGACGTCTGGCGGAACGGCTGGGCGGCCACCCCGCCGAACCGGGCCGCTCGGTGCTGCTCGGCGGGATCGCCCTGGACGAACTCCCTCTGGACAGCGCCCGGACCGCCGTCCTCGTCCAGGACAAGGACCCGGTGCTGCTCTCAGGCACCCTGCGCGAACTGCTCGACGTGCCCGCCTCCGCGGCGGTGCCGGCCCAGGACGCCCTGGCCGCCGCGCAGTGCGCCGACGTGCTGGACGCGCTCGTCCAGGGATCGGTGGACGCCGCCGACCCGATGGACGCCCGCATCACCGAGCGTGGCCGCTCCCTCTCCGGCGGCCAGCGCCAACGGCTCGCGCTGGCCCGGTCGTTGGTCACCGATCCCGAGGTGCTGGTGCTGGACGAGCCGACCTCCGCGGTCGACTCGCACACCGAGGCCAGGATCGCGGACGGGCTGCACCGGCTGCGCTCGGGCCGGACGACCGTGGTCTTCACCTCCTCGCCGCTGCTGCTCGACCGTGCGGACCGGGTCGCCCTGGTCCATGAGGGCGAGGTCGTGGCGGTCGGCGTGCACCGCGACCTGGTCGACAGCGAGCCGCGGTACCGCGCCGTGGTGACGCGGCAGACGGACGAGGAACTGGCCGCGACCGACGAAGACGTCCTGCTGGACACCCTCCAGGAGCTGGAAGAGATCGAGGAGAGCGCATGATCGGCGTTGCGCCGCCGGCGTACGACCCGGCGGCCCCGACGACCGCCACCACCCTGCCCGTCGGCGCGAGCGCGACCGTGCGCGCCTACGTCACCGAGCTGTTCCGGCGGCACCGGCGGGCCTTCCTGCTGCTCATCGCCGTCAACACGGTCGCCGTGATCGCCTCCATGGTGGGGCCGTACCTGCTCGGCGGCCTGGTCGAGCGGGTGTCCGACCACTCCCGGGATCTCCAACTGGGCCTGACCATCGGACTGTTCGTGCTCGCACTGGCCGTCCAGGCCGTGTTCGTACGCCAGGTGCGGCTGCGGGGTGCGGTACTCGGCGAGCGAATGCTGGCGGACCTGCGCGAGGACTTCCTCGTCCGCTCCGTCGGGCTGCCGCCGGGCGTACTGGAACGGGCGGGCACCGGCGACCTGCTCTCCCGTATCACGACCGACATCGACCGGCTGGCCAACGCGATGCGCGAGGCCGTGCCGCAGCTGGCGATCGGTGTCGTGTGGGCACTGCTGCTGCTCGGCGGGCTCGTCGTGACGGCCCCGCCGCTGGCCGCCGCCGTGCTGCTCGCCGTCCCGGTGCTGCTGGCCGGATGCCGCTGGTACTTCAAGCGGGCGCCCTCCGGCTACCGCTCCGAGGCGGCCGGGTACGCCGCCGTCGCCGCCGCGCTCGCCGAGACCGTGGACGCGGGCCACACCATCGAGGCGCACCGCCTGGGCGCCCGCCGTGTCACCCTGTCGGAGCGGAGGATCAAGGAGTGGACGGCCTGGGAGCGCTACACCCTGTGGCTGCGGTCCGTGCTGTTCCCGGTCATCAACGCCGTCCATGTCATCGTCCTCGGCTCGGTCCTGATGGTCGGCGGGGTCTTCGTGCTGCACGGCTGGCTCGACGTGGGCCGGCTGACCACCGGCGCCCTGATCGCGCAGATGCTGGTCGACCCGGTGAACCTGATCCTGCGCTGGTACGACGAGGTGCAGGTCGCCCAGGTGTCGCTGGCCCGGCTGGTCGGTGTGCGCGACATCGAACCGGATGCCGGGGACGCCTCGCTGGATCCCGAGGGGCGGGACGTGTCCGCCGACCGGGTGCACTTCGGCTACCGCAAGGGTGTCGACGTGCTGCGCGAGGTCTCGCTGGAGGTCGCGCCGGGCACCCGGCTGGCCCTGGTCGGCCCGTCGGGAGCCGGCAAGTCCACGCTGGGCAGGCTGCTGGCAGGGATCTACGCACCCCGGGACGGCACGATCACACTGGGCGGCGCCGAGCTGTCCCGCATGCCGGCCGAACGCGTCCGCTCCCACGTCGCCCTCGTCAACCAGGAGCACCACGTCTTCGTCGGCTCCCTGCGCGACAATCTCCTGCTGGCCCGCACCAGTGCCACCGACGCCGAGCTGTGGGCGGCACTGGGAGCGGTCGACGCGGACGACTGGGCGCGAGCCCTGGACGACGGTCTGGACACCGAGGTCGGCTCGGGCGGCCTGGCGCTCACTCCGGCGCAGGCCCAGCAGATCGCGCTGGCCCGGCTGGTGCTGGCCGATCCGCACACGCTGGTCCTGGACGAGGCGACCTCGCTGCTCGACCCGCGTGCCGCCCGCCATCTGGAGCGTTCCCTGGCCCGCGTCCTGGACGGGCGCACGGTGGTCGCCATCGCCCACCGCCTGCACACCGCCCACGACGCCGACGTGATCGCCGTAGTGGAGAACGGCCGCATCAGCGAGCTGGGCAGCCACGACGAGCTGGTCACGGCCGACGGCGCGTACGCGGCCCTGTGGCGCTCCTGGCACGGATGAGGACTCGCCGGAGCGGCCGGCGATCGGTACCGGGGTGAGGCATCCGCCGCCGGTACCGGTCGCGCCGCCGGTCGCACCGGTCATGGTGCTCACGATGCCTCGGCTGCCCCGGCGGGCCGGGACCGGAGTGGCTTCCGGGACCGCGGTGGCTTCGGTTCCCGGCAAGCGGGGCGGTCGGGCCCTGGCCGGCCGACTCGACGCGGACGCCGCCACAGCCGGAGCCCGGACCGCCCGGGCTCCGGTGCACCGGCCCGCCAGGGGTCCTGCCCCAGCCGAAACACGAGGGGACCGGGACTCGGCGGCCCCCGTCGCGGTGGGCCCTGCCGGGTACCCGTATTCGCACGCAGGCCTCCGCCGGGGGCCGTGCCGTTGCGCGGTCCCGAGCCGGGGTGGAAGGCTGGAGAGCGGCACCGGTTCGGGGAGCGTCGGCGAACCGTCCGGTTCGCGGCGTGTGGCACCCGTGCCGCACGCGTCGGCGGCCCGCCGCCCCGTGCGGTGGCATGCGGCCGTCCTCATCACCCGGAGGTACTCGTGGACAGCGCCGACAGCTGGGGGGACGATGTCTACCAACCCGATCCCTCGGAGATCCGGGAGGACTCGGGGGTGCTCGACGTCGAGGACACACTTGACTTCGACGGCGTCGACGACCCGCTCGACCGTGGCTGGTCCCCTCCCGAGCGGCCGTGGGCGGTGGAACACACCGGTGTGACGGCCGCCGAGCGCCAGGCGGGCGAGACCCTGGACCAGCGCCTCGCCGAGGAGCAGCCCGACCTCTCCGCGCCCGACGGCGACGGCATCGGCGACTGCGACGGCACCGACGGGGAACTCCTGGACAACGAGGTCGGCGACCTCCGCTCCGGCCGACTGGTGGCCCCCGACGAGGGTGCCCACGAGGACGACGAGGCCGCCCTGCTCGCCACCGATGTCGGCATCGACGGTGCCGCCGCCTCCGCCGAAGAGGCAGCGATGCACATCGTCGACGAGGACTCCCTGTCCGGCTGACCCGCAGGCCCCCTGCCCGACCGCCCCGCACGAGGAGCCGCCATGCAGCAGGACAAGCACCCTGACTACCACCCCGTGGTCTTCCGCGACCGCGCCGCCGGATACGCGTTCCTGAGCCGGTCGACGGCGCAGAGCGAACAGACCATCGAGTGGGACGACGGCGAGAGCTACCCGGTGGTCGACGTGGAGATCTCCTCGGAGAGCCACCCGTTCTACACGGGCAGAGCTCGCACGGTCGACGCCGAGGGCCGCATCGCCCGCTTCGAGCGCCGGTACGGCGGAGGAGAGTCCGGCGAGGCAGGCTGACCGGGAGCGGGGCCCCGGCCCCTCCGGGCCGGAGCGACGGAACCGACCGCAGAGCCTGCCCCGGGCCGATGCCCGGGCCGTGCCCGCTGTCAGATCACATTGAGTGCGGCGGCGCAGCCCACCCCGCCGAGCAGCATGAACGCGGGCATCAGGACCTTCAGCTCCACCCAGCTGCCGGCCCGGAACCGTATCGCCTTCGGCGGTCCCACCGGGTACCAGCGCTTGCGGCCCACCGGAATGGGCCACAGGATCGGGCAGCCGGACACGGTCAGCGCGTCCCCGAGGTCGTGCACCAGCGCGCCCAGCACGATCGGCAGCCCCAGCCACAGGTACTGCTGGTCCGGCGCCGTGAACAACCAGTCCGAGCCGTTGCCCGGCTTGTCCAGGATGCCCGCGAGGATCCACGCGCTGGTCCCCGCCAGCAGCCAGACGAGGATGTCGCTGCTGGAACCCCGGGCCGCCCGCCACAGCAGGCCTTCGATTGCCAGCACCATGTGCACGAACAGGATCGCCAGCACCGCCCAGCGGTCGCCCGTGACAGCAGCCGCCGAGGCGCCGGCTCCGAGCAGGACCGCCCACAGCCAGGTGTGCGTCAGCGTGCGGTGGCCGCCGTTGCGTCGCGGGTCGCCCTTCATGCGCGTCGCCTTGTAGACGGCCCAGGACAGCTTGTCGACGATCTCGCAGACCCAGTGGGAGATCGGCCCGAAGGAGCGCGAGATGGTCGCCGCCTTGTGGTCGAGGTCCGGGGCGAGCGCGGCACCGGCGCAGATCAGCGCACCGACGAGAAGGACGGGCCAGGGCATCGGGTGTCCGTACGCCGCGGCGGCCGCTCCGGCCCCGAGCCAGGCCGCGGCCCCCGACAGTGAGTGTGCTGGTCCCATCATGGCCGCTTCCCGCCCCATTCCTCGTGTATCGCTGTCCAGTTGAACCGGTGCGCTGACGCTTCGTCGGCGACACAGCGTAGCTGCCGTGATCTTCGTCGTCGCAGCCGATTCCCCTCTCGGGGGCCAGGCCAGGCAAGATGGGTGCGTGACCCTCATCGATCAGCTGCCGCCGACCGCCGACCCCGACGCCCTGTACGAAGCCTTCGAGTCGTGGGCGCAGGAGCGCGGCCTCACCCTCTACCCGCATCAGGAGGAGGCGCTGATCGAGGTCGTGTCCGGGGCGAACGTGATCGTCTCGACACCCACCGGTTCCGGCAAGAGCATGATCGCCGCGGGCGCGCACTTCGCCGCGCTGGCCCGGGACGAGGTCACCTTCTACACCGCCCCGATCAAGGCACTGGTGTCCGAGAAGTTCTTCGAGCTGTGCAAGATCTTCGGCACCGAGAACGTCGGCATGCTCACCGGCGACGCCTCCGTGAACGCCGATGCCCCCGTGATCTGCTGCACCGCCGAGGTTCTGGCGTCGATCGCGCTGCGCGACGGCAAGGACGCGGACGTCGGCCAGGTCGTCATGGACGAGTTCCACTTCTACGCCGAGGGTGATCGCGGCTGGGCGTGGCAGATCCCGCTGCTGGAGCTCCCCCAGGCGCAGTTCATCCTGATGTCCGCCACTTTGGGCGACATGTCCTTCTTCGAGAAGGATCTCACCCGCCGCACGAGCCGCCCCACGGCGGTGGTCCGCTCGGCGACCCGCCCGGTGCCTCTCTCCTACGAGTACGAGCTCACCCCGCTCACGGAAACACTGACCGATCTGCTGGAGAGCAGGCAGGCCCCCGTCTACATCGTGCACTTCACGCAGGCGCAGGCCGTGGAGCGGGCGCAGGCGCTGATGAGCATCAACATGTGCTCGCGCGAGGAGAAGGACCAGATCGCCGAGTTGATCGGCAATTTCCGCTTCACCACCAAGTTCGGCCGCAACCTCTCCCGCTACGTCCGGCACGGCATCGGCGTCCACCACGCCGGCATGCTGCCCAAGTACCGCCGTCTGGTGGAGAAGCTCGCCCAGGCGGGCCTGCTGAAGGTCATCTGCGGCACGGACACGCTCGGCGTGGGTGTCAACGTGCCCATCCGCACGGTGCTGTTCACGGCGCTGACCAAGTACGACGGCAGTCGCGTCCGCACTCTGCGGGCCCGTGAGTTCCACCAGATCGCGGGCCGGGCCGGACGGGCCGGCTTCGACACCGCCGGACTCGTCGTGGCACAGGCTCCCGAGCACGTCATCGAGAACGAGAAGGCCCTGGCGAAGGCGGGCGACGACCCGAAGAAGCGGCGCAAGGTCGTACGCAAAAAGGCACCGGAGGGCTTCGTCGCCTGGACGGAGAACACCTTCGAGAAGCTGATCGCCTCCGAACCCGAGCCGCTGACCTCGCGCTTCCGGGTGACGCACACGATGCTGCTGTCGGTGATCGCCCGACCGGGCAACGCCTTCGAGGCGATGCGTCATCTGCTGGAGGACAACCACGAGCCGCGCAAGCAGCAGCTGCGGCACATCCGCCGCGCCATCGCGATCTACCGCTCGCTGCTCGACGGCGGGATCGTGGAGAAGCTCGACAAGCCGGACGCCGAGGGGCGCATCGTCCGGCTCACGGTCGACCTCCAGCAGGACTTCGCGCTCAACCAGCCGCTGTCCACCTTCGCGCTCGCCGCGTTCGAACTCCTCGACCCCGAGTCGCCGTCCTACGCGCTCGACATGGTGTCCGTCGTCGAGTCCACCCTTGACGACCCGCGGCAGATCCTCGTCGCCCAGCAGAACAAGGCGCGCGGCGAGGCCGTGGCCGCGATGAAGGCGGACGGCGTCGAGTACGAGGAGCGCATGGAACGCCTCCAGGACATCACGTACCCGAAGCCGCTGGAGGAGCTGCTCTTCCACGCGTACAACACCTACCGCAAGAGCCACCCCTGGGTCGGCGACCACCCGCTCTCGCCCAAGTCCGTCATCCGCGACATGTACGAACGTGCGCTGTCCTTCACGGAGTTGGTGTCCTTCTACGAGCTGGCCCGTACTGAGGGCATCGTGCTGCGCTACCTCGCCAGCGCCTACAAGACACTCGATCACACCATCCCGGACGACCTGAAGTCCGAGGACCTTCAGGATCTGATCGAGTGGCTCGGCGAGATGGTGCGCCAGGTGGACTCCAGCCTGCTCGACGAGTGGGAGCAGCTGGCCAACCCGGAGGAGATGACCGCCGAGGAGGCCCAGGAGAAGGCCGACGAGGTCAAGCCGGTCACCGCCAACGCGCGAGCCTTCCGGGTGCTGGTCCGCAACGCCATGTTCCGCCGCGCGGAGCTGGCCGCCCTCGATCAGGTCGATGAACTCGGCGAGATGGACGCCGACTCCGGCTGGGACGCCGACGCCTGGGGCGAGGCGATGGACAAGTACTGGGACGAGTACGAGGATCTCGGCACCGGCCCCGATGCCCGTGGCCCCAAGCTGCTGATCATCAAGGAGGAGCCGGAGAACGGACTCTGGCGCGTCCGCCAGATCTTCGACGACCCGAACAACGATCACGACTGGGGCATCAGCGCGGAGATCGATCTCGCGGCCTCGGACGCCGAGGGACGTGCCGTCGTGCGCGTCACCGAAGTCGGCCAGCTGTGAGCCGTGCCCGACCAGGTGTGAGCCAAGGAGAGACCCACCGATGACGAACCCTGCCGAGAGACTGGTCGACCTGCTCGACCTGGAGCAGATAGAGGTCAACATCTTCCGTGGCCTCAGCCCGCAGGAGTCCTTGCAGCGGGTCTTCGGCGGCCAGGTGGCGGGCCAGGCGCTGGTCGCCGCCGGCCGCACCACGGAAGGCGACCGCCCGGTGCACTCATTGCACGCGTACTTCCTGCGCCCGGGGCGCCCCGGAGTGCCGATCGTGTACCAGGTGGAGCGCGTCCGTGACGGCCGGTCGTTCACCACGCGCCGGGTCACGGCCGTGCAGCAGGGCCGCACCATCTTCAATCTGACCGCCTCCTTTCACAAACCTGAGGAAGGACCGTTCGAGCACCAACTGCCGCCTGCTCGCAAGGTGCCGGACCCGGAGTCGCTGCCGACGGTCACCGAGGAGATCCGCAAGCACCTCGGCGAGCTGCCCGAGCAGTTGGAGCGGATGGCGCGCCGCCAGCCCTTCGACATCCGGTACGTCGACCGCCTGCGCTGGAACGCCGAGGAGATCCAGGGGGCCGAGCCGCGCAGCGCCGTGTGGATGCGCGCGGTCGGACCGCTGGGGGACGATCCCCTGGTCCACACGTGCGCGCTGACCTACGCCAGTGACATGACGCTCCTCGACGCGGTCCGCATCCCGGTCGAATCCCTGTGGGGCCCGCGGAACTTCGACATGGCCTCGCTGGACCACGCCATGTGGTTCCACCGGCCGTTCCGCGCGGACGAATGGTTCCTGTACGACCAGGAGTCGCCGATCGCCACCGGTGGGCGCGGGCTGGCTCGTGGGCGTATCTACGACCTACAGGGGAGACTGCTGGTCTCGGTCGTCCAGGAGGGTCTGTTCAGGTCCCTGTAGCGACCCGGCGCCCGGACCCTCGGCACGCCGTGGGCCACCGGTCGGGCTCAGCTGCGTTCAGGGCGTGGAGCTCTGCGCCGCAACCAGCCGCGCAGCCCTCGGTTCGTCGGCGCAGGGGCGGCTCGCTCGGGCCGGCGCTCCCGGCGTGCGGGCGGCCCGGCCTGCCGTACCACCGGCGCGCGACCCCACGCGAACGCCTCGCCCGCCGCCCCGTCCTCGGGCCAGGGCGCCCCGAACACCGGACCGTCATGCCTCTCGGACGCCCCGGGAGTCCGCCTGGCGTCCGGCTCGGCCACCGTGGGCGCCTGCTCACCGTCCGGCGCGGCCGCCCATGCCGCCCGCCCCCGCCGTGCGTGCGGAGTCGCGGGCGCCGACCCGGCTTTGGGGGCCGGTTTCCCCGGCGCGGGCTCATCGGGCAGCTCGGATGTCCTCGCCACAGGCGCGCTGTCCACCGCGCACGGCTCCGCCACCGGTTCACCGACCGACTGAGGTGCCCCGACCGCCGGTTCGTCGTCCCGCCTCGGGACCCTCGTGATCATCATGCCCGTCGGCACCCCCGGCTCCATGTCCCGCGTGACCGTTCGGGCCAGGGGCGGGATCGGGCGAGCAGCCGCTCGCACGGAGGGCGCGACATGTCGAGCGGCCGAGCGCGGGGCGGGCGTCGCGCTGCGGGCCTCCTCCAGCACGCGGGCCAGTTCGCCGCGCAGCCAGTCGATCTCGTCCGCATCCTGCGCGATCGTGATCCGCTCGGCGAGTTGCGCCGCGGCCGATCCCGGTAGGCCCTGGCCGAGTGGCGTGGGCCGGAAGCGGTTCACATACGAGCGTTCGTAAGGATCGTTGACGATGCCGGCAATCTCGACGGGTGAGAGGAAGGCCGCCATGGCTCCGGCTCGCACCCACGGTTCCTCGGCCTGCCGCAGCAGGAAGCCGAGGTGGCGTCCGCGCCAGTTGCGCGCCCGCAGGTCGACTCCCGCCTCCAACTGGCCGCGCAGGGTCTCGGGAGTGCGTCCCTTGAGCAGGTGCGCGTTCTCCGGGGCCAGGGTGAAGTTCCGCAGGTCGTCCGCCAGATAGAGCCAGACCACGGCGCGGTAGCGGTTCAGATACCAGCGTACGGGCACGAGGAGTCCCAGGCGGGCGAGGCGGGTGAAGCGGCCGGCCGGGATCTTCATGAGCGCCGCGCCCTCGGTGGTGCCCACCACCTGGACACGCTCGCGCAGGTACTCCGGGAAGTCGCGCCGCTCGCGGAGCCGGTCGAGCTCCGCGCGCTCCACCCGCCGGACTCCTCCCCCTCCCTCGTCGGGAACGGTGCGGATGTGACCGAGACGCAGAGCGAGGTCGAACTCGCTTCGTTTGAGGCCCAGTTCCCGAGCGGCACGGCTCAGGGTGTATGTGGCGGGCCGGGGCGGGCTGATGATGTTTGCCGACATGGTCGTCGCTCCCCCGTGGAGTGAAGGCTCACGCCTTGTGCGCGAACCGTGTACACACCGTAGCCGGTTCGGCGCGACTTGATGCGAGCCTGTGGATAACCCCACGTGGGCAGGCGAACACGCAGCTCAGAGGTCCTGATTGGGGATCCGCTCGGGCTGCCTGGCATCGACGCCGAGGTGTTCGCCGACGCGGTTGACGAGCAGGGTCATCTCGTAGGCGATCTGGCCGATGTCGGCCTCCGCGCCGCTGAGCAGGCACAGGCAGCTGCCGGTGCCCGCCGCGGTCACGAACAGCACGGCGTCGTCGTACTCGATCATCGTCTGGCGCACACTGCCCGCGCCGAAGTGGCGCCCCGACCCCTTGGCCAGGCTGTGCAACCCGGATGCCACGGCAGCCAGGTGTTCGGCGTCCTCACGGCGCAGGCCCGTACTCGCACCCGTGACCAGTCCGTCGTTCGACAGGACCAGCGCGTGCCGCACATGGTCCACCCGCTCGGTCAGATCGTCCAGGAGCCAGCCGAGTCCCTGGTTCTGCGCCATCTCCGTCTCCCCGTGTGACATCCCCCTGACTGGAGGAACTCCCCGCCAGCCTTCACCACGTGCGGCGTCCGGGCAAGCCGGATCGGCGCATGGCACAGAAGATGACCGACGGGCAATGTCGGACCTTCGCCCCGGACGGTACAGATACCGCCAACCTGGCCACGCTTCGCGGCGGCGGAAGCGCTGACACCAGGACCGGCCGACTCCCGCCGGGCGGGAACGGACCGCGTCCGGCTCAGGGCGGGGGCACCTCGACGAGACGCGATCTCACGGCTCAGCCGACCGAGTTGAGGATCCGGGCCGTGTGCATCCGTCCCGCATACTCCACGAGCCGGATCAGGACTTCCTTGCCGGAGTCCCGGTCGCGTGCGTCGCACAGCACCACGGGGGTCCCGTGGTCGAGGGCGAGGGCGCGGGAGACGTCGTGGGCGCCGTAGGTGCGGGCTCCCGCGAAGCAGTTGACGGCCACCACGAACGGGATGCTCCGGTGCTCGAAGTAGTCGACGGCGGGGAAGCAGTCCTCCAGGCGCCGGGTGTCAGCGAGGACGACGGCGCCGAGGGCACCCTGGGACAACTCGTCCCAGAGGAACCAGAAGCGGTCCTGTCCCGGCGTGCCGAAGAGGTAGAGGGACAGGCCCGAGCGGATGGTGATCCGCCCGAAATCCATGGCGACGGTGGTGGTGACCTTGCGGTCCACGCCGTCGGTGTCATCGACCAACTGCCCTGCCTCGCTGAGCAGTTCCTCCGTGCGCAGCGGCCGGATCTCGCTGACGGCCCCGACGAGGGTGGTCTTGCCCACGCCGAACCCTCCGGCGACCAATATCTTCAGCACCAGCGCGGTGTCGCCGGTGACGTCGGAGTGCTCGGCAGCCATGATCACTTCTCTCGGGAGGACCGGTCGCGGTCGGCGCCCGCGCACGTCGGGCGCGGCATCGACACCGTGACAAATAGGGCGGTCTTGTGGATGGTTTGACTGAAATACACCTGATGTGAGTGACTCTCATCCGGTCGGGGGTGCAACGCGCCCGGATGGAGACGGGGTGAGGCGTACGACGCGCTTCGCGCGATCATCTACAGCGCTCGCAATCCGGCGATGACCTCGCGCAGAATCCGCTCGTCGGGCAGGTGTGCCGGGGGCACCGGGCGGCTGATGACCACGCGGCCGAGTTCCAGGAGGTCTCCGAGGAGCACCCTGACCACCCCGACGGGAAGGTCGGCGTCCGCGGCGAGTTCGGCAACGGACTGCGTCTCCGTGCGGCACAGCCGGATCAGGGTCCGGTGTTCGGGGCCGAGCGCCGTGTCGTCGTCGAGGGCAGGGGTCGCGGGGTCGAGGGTGACGAGGGAGATCAGGTCGAAACGCACCCCGGTGGGCCCGGCCTGGGTGCGTCCACCCGTCATGGCGTACGGGCGGACCAGGGGCCCGGCCTCGCCGTCGTACCACTGGCTGCCCGACTCCCGCGGGCCGTCCATCGGGTTCTCGGTCATCGGTGGCGCCTTCCGGCTCATCCGGCGACGGGCGGCTGTGCTGCGGCGCGCGGTGGCGTGTAGAGGTGCTCGCCAACTCGCTTGACCAGGCGCGCCATCTCGTAGGCGACCAGCCCGATGTCCGCGGTGACCGCGGTGAGCACGGCGAGGCAGGAACCGTCACCCGCCGCGGCCACGAACAGGAACGCGTCGTCCATCTCGACCATGGTCTGGCGCACCCCGCCCGCTCCGAAGTGCCGGCCCGTGCCCTTGGCAAGGCTGTTGAAGCCGGAGGCGACGGCAGCGAGATGCTCGGCGTCCTCGCGCGTGAGGCCGGTGGAGGCGCCGACCGCCAGCCCGTCGTTGGAGAGCACGACGGCGTGCCGTACCTCCCTCACGCGCATCACCATGTCGTCGAGCAGCCAGTCCAGTTCGCCGGATCGCCGATCGGCGCTCGTATGGGGGTCCTGGATCATGCCGGGTCTCCTTCGCTACTGTGGTCATTGGCCGTTACGGGGCCCGGAGTGGCTCCGCGTCCGGGCTGTCTGCCGCCGCCGCGCGCCCAGCCGTCGCGGTAGGCCGCCATGCGGTCCCGCACCAGTTCGGGGGTGCGCAGGTCATCACCGCGCCGATCGGGCGCCGCTTCTTCGGTGCGCTGTTGTCGGAGTTGGGGAGCGAGGCTCGCCTGGCGCACGCGGCGTGGAAGGTCACCGGAAGGCTCGGCGTCATGGGGCGGGCGGTGCGGGCGCAAGGCGGTGACTCCTGGGGGCGGGTTCTCGACGGTCGTGCCGTGCCCGCCCTGCACCTCGCCCCTGTCGCGGCGTCCGGGCTCGCCGGCTGTGGTGTGCGGACCGAGCGTGGTGGCCGCGAGGGCGGGGCGGTCCGGCCGTGCGGTGACGGCCTCGTGGAGTCCGCTCGCGCCGGGCACGCGCGCGTACGCGCGTTCCTGCTCGTGGCCGGCCCGTTCGGGGTGCGGAGCGGCGGGTTCCTTCGACGCGCCGTGGAGCAGGGCGGTGGGCAGCAGGACGACGGCGGTCGTGCCGCCGTACGGTGAGGTCCGCAGGTGCACCTTCACTTCGTGCCGCGAGGCGAGCCGGCTGACGACGAAGAGCCCGAGACGGTCGCTGTCGAACAGGTCGAGGGCCTCGGACTGTTCGATGCGTCGGTTGGCCTCCGCGAGGGTCTCGGCGCCCATGCCCAGTCCCCGGTCCTCGATCTCCAGCGCGTAGCCGTTGCCGACGGGTTCGCCGGTGACACGCACGCGTGTGTGCGGCGGGGAGAACTGGGCGGCGTTTTCGACGAGTTCGGCGAGCAGGTGGGTGAGGTCGGCCACGGCGGCACCGATGACGTGCGCCTCGGGGAGTTGGCGGACCTCCACGCGGGCGTAGTCCTCGACTTCCGATACGGCGGCCCGTACGACGTTGGTGAGCGTCACCGGCATGCGCCAGGCGCGGCCGGGTGCCGCACCCGAGAGGATGATCAGGCTTTCGGCGTGGCGCCGCATCCGGGTGGTGAGGTGGTCCAGGCGGAACAGGTCGCTCAGTTCGTCGGGATCGTCGGAACGGCGCTCCATGCTGTCGAGGAGGCTGAGCTGGCGGTGGACCAGCACCTGGCTGCGGCGCGCGAGGTTGACGAAGACCCCGGAGATGCCGCTGGCGAGCTCGGCGCGCTCCACTGCGGCGAGCAGGGCTGCGCGATGGACGGTGGTGAGCGCTTCCGACACCTGGCCCGTCTCGTCCTCGGCCGGCGGTCCCGCGGGGGCCTCCGCCTCGATGTCGAGTTCCTCGCCCACGCGCAGTCTGCGTATCGCTTCCGGGAGTTTGCGACGGGCGATGTCCAGGGCGTCGTTGCGCAGACTCACGAGTTCGACCACGAGTCCGCGTCCGATGCGCACGGAGATGACGAGCGAGGCGGCGACGGCGGCCAGCCCGAGCAGTACGGCGGCACCGGCGGGGCTGAGCAGTCCGCGGGTCACCGGGGCGGCGCGGCCCGCCACATTCCGGCCCGTGTCCGTCGCGATGCTTCGCATGCCGTCCTGCACGCGTACGTGGGCGGCACTCCAGGAAGCCTGCGATGCCACCTCGGCAGACCTGCCGCCCGGCCCGGCGGTGAGGATCTTGTCCTCGGCCGCCCCGAGGGCCGCGTAGGGGCCGCTGCGGGACAGGTCCCGCCAGGCGGCGTGCTGGGCGTCCGGCAGATCGGCGACTGCTGTGTCGGTGAACGTGCGGCGCGCGGCGACGGCGGCGCCGAACAGCCGCAGCCGCTCGCCCTGAAGACCGTCCGCACCGCCGCCGAGCAGCGCGTCCTCCTGGGCCAGCGCCTCGGCGGCCCGGGAGAATTCGAGGAGTACGCGCGCGTCGGAGCCGACGTCGGCCTGCTGGATGCCGGTGAGAGCGCCGTCCACGGCGAAGGCCTCGCCGATGGTCTTCGTGTACTGCGCGTACACCGTGTCCCAGCCGGATCTGTGGTCGAGCACGGCCGTCCGCAGCACGCGCAGGTGCTCGGCACCGGTGACGAAGACGGCGAGGCGCCCGGAGACGTCGGCGGGCAGTTCCTCGCTGTCGGCGACGGTGCTGTCGCCGCCCAGGCGCAGCTCGCCCACGGCCCGGTCGGTGCGGCCGGCCAGACCTTGGAGATCGCCGCCGTCGGCCGCGCCGGGCGAGAGGGCGTGGCGCACGGCCGCGGCGCGCTCGGCCTGGAGGGCGGCGACGGCCGCGGCCACCGGGGTACGCAGTTCGGCGTCGACCTGCTGGGACTGACGCAGCCGGGCGACGTCCTGGGCGGTGCTGACGGTGGCGTAGGCCCACAGGGAGAGCAGGGAGACGACCGGGACCATCAGCAGGCTGACGACCTTGGCGCGCACGGTACGCGGGCGCAGGTACCGGCGGCTCCCACGCGCGCGTGCCTGTGCCGGAGACGCGCCGACGAGCCGGTCGGCGACCTCGTCAGCTGGCGGTCCGGCGTGCGCACGGCGGCCGCGCGGGGGGTGTGCCGAGGCATCGGCTTTCGGGGCGGTACGGGGCGGGCGCATGGCCTCCTCGATCGGGACGTGGGTCGGGGCGCTCTGGCCTGGCTCCCCTTAGCGGGCGACGGTCTCGACGGGCCGTTGGGCGGAGGCGGAGGCCTCGCGCTCGTCGGCCGTGGGCGAGAGGGCGACGAACGCCGAGGTGATGAAGAGATAGGACCCGAGGCCGACGGCGAGGGGGAAGATGAACTGCATCGCCGTGGCCCCGGGCAGGGCCTCGCCGGAGGGGTTCACACGCACGCTCACCGCGAACATCCCGGTGTAGTGCATGCTGCTGACGGCCGCCCCCATGACGAGGGAGGCCACGGTGACCGCACGGGGCGACGTGATGTTGAGGCCGGCCCACAGGGCCGCGGTCGCCGCCACGACGGCGATCAGCACCGACAGTCCGACGAGGACGGGGTCGTACCGGACGTCGCCGTGCAGCCGCACCGCCGCCATGCCCAGATAGTGCATGCTGGCGACGCCCAGCCCGGTGGTGAGTCCGCCGAGCAGCAGCGCCCGGTTGCGGTCGCGACCGTAGCCGACGGCGAAGACACCGGCGCAGACGACGACCATCGCGACGAGGAGGCTGAGGATGGTCAGAGGTACGTCGTAGCGGATGTCCGTGCCGCTGACGCGGAAGCCGAGCATGGCCACGAAGTGCATGGTCCAGATGCCCGTCCCGATCGCGGATGCGGCGGTGACGAGCCAGTTGCGGCGCGAGCGGCCGGTGGTGGCGAGCGCGCGGACGGTGCAGCGCAGTCCGAGTGCGGCGCCCGTGCAGGCCATCAGGTACGACAGCACGGGGGTCAGCCAGCCGAAGGCGGCGTGGTCCAAGTGTCCCATGGCCAAGGGACGCTAGGGGGCACGGGCGCACATGGGGGGCGCATTTCGAAACGTGCTGGAATATGACAGGCGGATGCGCCGGAACGATCGCGTCCGGCCCGAACATGTGCACCTACATATCCCCCGTGACGGTGAGGAATCATGCGGAGCATGAGCGAAGACCACACACGTGTGCAGGAGTTCTTCGGTGCCCGGGCGGCCGGCTGGGACAGCCGGTTCCCCGACGACGGCCCCGCCTACACGGCCGCCGTGACCGATCTCGGACTGCGGAAGGGGGACCGCGTGCTGGACGCCGGCTGCGGCACGGGGCGCGCCCTGCTACCGCTGCGGGCCGCCGTGGGCCCCTCCGGGGTGGTGCTGGGCGCCGACCTGACTCCGGCGATGCTCGAGGCGGCCGCACGAGCGGGCCGGGACCGGGACGGACGGCTGCTGCTCACGGACGTCGGCGCGCTGCCGCTGCGCTCGCGGACCCTCGACGCCGTGTTCGCGGCCGGCCTGATCGGCCATCTGCCGCAACCGGTGGACAACCTGCGGGAGCTGGCGCGCGTGGTACGGCCGGGCGGCGCGCTCGCGCTGTTCCATCCCGTCGGCCGCGCGGCCCTGGCGGCCCGGCAGGGCCGGCAGATCACGGCCGACGACCTGCGTGCCGAGGCCAACCTCGGTCCGCTCCTGGCCGGTTCGGGATGGCGCATGACGTCGTACGTCGACGAGGACGCGCGGTTCCTCGCCCTCGCAACACGCGAGAGCTGACCGGCATGTCGACAATGCTGCTCCGGCTCGGTGCCGTGACGGCGCAGCTGCACCCCTTCCGGCCCGGTGCCCTCACCGCCATGGAACTCGCAATCTGGGCCGAACTCCCCTGGCCGCGCGGCGTGCTCGCGTCACTCGATGGCGTCCGCGGCAGTGACGTCCCGGTGCCGCACCGGGCAGCCACGCAGTCCGGGGGCCGGACGGGTACCCAGGCCCTCGACGCGGTAGCCGTTCGGGTAGCCCTTGATCTCGCGGTTCTGGCGGGCGAAGTGGGGGGCGTTGCGCGGCGGCAGCAGCCGGACGAGCCTGCCACGCGTGCGTACCGCACGGCGCACCAGCGCGGTCGTCGCCGCGCCGGGTGGCGCATAACGGAACGTACGCAGCAGCGGCTCGTCGAGCAGTGCCAGCGTCGCCGTGCGCAGCACCGGCGCCATCGGGCGCGGATACCAGGACGCCATCAGGCCGAGAGTGGCGTCGGAGACCTGCCGGGCCTGCCCGTCCCAGCCGAAGTGATCGCGCTCGTAGGAGTCGAGGAGCGCCTCGAACTCCTCATAGGTCGCGGGGATGCCGGGAATACCCATGTGCCGGCCGAGAGTGCGGTAGTACTCGGTCGCGGCCACGATCTCGTGCCGGGACAGCCGCCGCCATCCGTAGGCGTCGATCCAGCGTCTGGGCACCACGACGAAGGTGCTCAGGACGTAGCGCATGTCGTCGTCGCTGATGTCGTAACTGCGGTGCATCTGGTTGATGCGACGGATCGCCGTGCGGCCCTCCTCGGCGGCGAAGCCGTGCTCGACGACGGTGTCGAGGAGCAGCACGGTGTCGTCGTACCGCTTCTGCGTACGCTCGGTCAGCTCCGCCGTCTCGGCGAGCAGCCGGCCGATGCTCGGCACGGCATAGGTGCGGTACAGGGCCAGTTCAAGGGCGCGTGTGTAGTCCCAGGGGAATTCGAACGCCGTACTCAGGCGGTAGATCTCCACCGCGTCCGCCACCGGATCCAGCCGACGGATCCGACCGAGTCGCTCGAACCGCTTCACCACACTGTCCCCCTTCTTACGGCTCTCCCGAAGAGGGTCCAACTCTACGGTGGGTGACCGCGGATGAGCTATCGGCGACGACCCGATCGGGGCGCGGAGGCGGTCCGCACACAACATGTTCGAGGCAGCGACGACGGAGGCCTGCGATCCGCTCGGGCCGCCCGGACCATGGCGACGACCCTGGTCCGCTGTGGCCGTTTCGCCCACGTCCAGGTGGAAACCAGCAGCTCCGCGTGGTGTGGGCTGTCGTGACAAGGGGCTTGCGCGCGCACTAGGGTGCGCGCCGTTGGACGAACCATTGGGGAGGCTGGGATGGCCGGGACGGACGATGCGGCCGTCGCCGCCGCGGACGATGCGCTGTACGTACTGACGGCGGTGCTGCTGACGCCGGCGCAGTTTCCGAGCGTGCTGGGCGACGACTATCCGGAGGCGTGCATGGCGCTGGGGCTGGCGCCCCTTGCCGACGGGTACGGCCTGGTGCTGGGCCAGGACGGTGACGGCGCCCGCTGGACGGTCGTCATCGACGACGTCTCGCTGGTCGCCGTGGCGATCGCATCCTGGGACTGCGGCATGGAGTACGAACTGTCGCCGGACGAGCGCGCGGTCGTGGCCGCGCTGCCGGGCTGGCCCCTGGCGGTCGCCGTGGCGGCCCCCGGGGTCCCCGCACCGCACGACCCCACTCCCGACGTGGCGGACGGGCCTGCGCTGAGCCCACCGGACACCAGCGCCTGGGGACCTGCCCAGCGCCGCCTGGGCGCCGACGAGATCGCCCTGCAGTGGGCGGCGTGGCGGGACCAGATCAACGACGAGAAGTTCTCCACACCGGACGAGCGGGCGCAGGCCACCGAGTCCTCGGCGCAGGGCGCGGAGGCCGACGAGTCGGGCAGATCCGCCGAATCCGCGCCGGACGGCGAAGGCGTGTCGCACAGCGGTCACCGTGGTGTCAAGCGGGTGCTCGCGGAGGCGCGCGCCTACGTCGACTCGCCGCCACCGCTCGGCCGGGTGCGCTCGTCGTTCGCCCCGGGAGACGCCCGCACACTGCGCGCCGACGGGCCCGGCTGGTCGATGGTGGCCCGCACCGACGACATCGCGTTCGTCCTGCTGGACGAGGAACCCGGCGAGGTCCTGCCGGTGGGCCGGGGCCCCGAGTTGCCGGGGCTGCTGGAGGCGCTCGACAAGATGGCCGTGCGGCCCCGCTAGGGCCTGTTCGAGCCTCTACGCCCGCCCGGAGCCCGGGCGGGCGTCTCCGGCCGTCCGCCGCCGCCTCAGCGGCCGAGTTCCTTGCGGGTCACCCTGCGGAGCCTGCGCCGCTGCGAGGGGTCCAGCGTCAGGTACGCGGCCACCGGGACCCCGACCACGATCAGGAATGACACCCACCAGGGCAGCCATATGAGCAGGACCAGCCCGGCCGCCACGCCTCCTGCGGCGATCTTCGCGTTCTTGGACATGAACGTCGCCTCCTTCGCGGCCACTGCCGCTCTCTGATCAGAAAACGGCCCCGCGCTCCTGGCGGTTCCGGACCCCGACCCTGAGACATCCCCGAAGCCCACCCCCTAATGGTCCCGCCGGGGGCTGCGCACAGTCCGGGCTCTGTTCGCAGTATCGCTCCGCCACGCGCCCTGTGTGGGCCGCCAGTACGAGCAATTTCAACTCTCTCGCCGACACGCCCTCCAGCCCGTCACAGCGCCCGCCGGCCGGCGTGACGCCGGGGCCCACGCCCCGCCCGTGTTCCGCGAACGACCCCGCTGGTCGAACAGATTGTGAAGTGGCCTTGATCACGACGTTGGCGTGCGGGGTGTGCCCACGGCGTGCTGTACCCTCGGGCACCCCATCCATGGTAGTCAAATTTGAGGAGTGCAGGAGAGCTGTGCAGACCATTCCCACGGCACCCCCCTCAGATCTCTCCGAACTGGCCCGCTGTTGCGTCGTGTTCCTGCCGTCCGACCCGGCGCGAGCGGGGAGTTTCGCCTTCTGGCCCCGGGACGGTGAGACTCCGCCTGCCGTCCCGGGCGGCTCCACGACGGAGCTGGACGTCGTACTGCCCGCCGAGAACGGCGGTGTCGAACAGGTCCGAACCCCCGCGGTCCTGCTCCCCGTGCAAGATGCCCTCCCGCTGCTCACACGCGCGCGTGCACTGCCGGAGGGGCACCGCTCGGCCGGCTTCTGGGAAGCTGCCCGCGGATTGGCCCTGCACTTCCTCGCGCGCGGACTGCTGCTGCCGGGTCTGTCCCCGGGCGATCATGACACCTGGCGGGTGGGCCCACTGTCCGCACGGGACGCGGAGCTGGTCCGCGAACTCGCGGCCGGCATGCCCCCGGAGGCCCACGCAGTGCCGCTCACCGCCACGGAGCCGGCCCGGCTGCCCGACCCGGAACGACTACTTCGGGCGTTCCTGGACGCGGTCGCCGACGTGCTCCCACGCTCTCCCGCGGCCTCCTGGGTGACCGGCGGTCCAGCGTACGCGACGCCCGAGCCGCAGCGCCTGCCCGAGCTGCGGTCCTGGGCGGACGACATCGCCGCCGCCCACGACGCCGGCATACGACTGTCGCTGCGTGTCGAGGTCTCCGAGCTCGACCGTGCCGCTGAGCAGAACAACGGCCGGGTCCGGTTCCATGCGGTGCTGCAAGTACACGGGCCGAGCGGGGCGCCGGACGTCATGGACGCCACCGGTCTGTGGAGCGGCACCGGCCAGGGACACGAGTCGTTCGGCACACGCGCGCGTGCGGACGCGCTGCTGGCGCTGCGCCGCGCGGTCCGCGCCTGGCCGCCGTTGACGCCCCTGCTCACCGCCGCCGTGCCCGACACCGTGGACCTCGCCGACGACGAGATCGTCGAACTGCTGGGCGAGGGCAGCCGCGCGCTGGCCGCGGCGGGCGTCGACGTGCACTGGCCGAAGGAACTGTCGCGCGACCTGACCCTGCACGCGACCGTCGGTCCGCCGGACGATGGCAGGTCCGCCCCAGGGGATGCCCCGGCTCCCTCGGCATTCCTCGCCGCAGACGCCTCCGTCGGCTTCTCCTGGGGTTTCACGCTGGGCGGGCGGGAGCTGTCCCGGGCGGAGCTGGACCGCCTCGCGGAGGCCAAACGGCCCCTGGTGCGGTTGCACGACGGATGGGTCCTGGTCGACCCGCGGCAGGCGAACGATGCCCGAACCCAACAGGACCGCTCGGTCGCTCCCGTGGAGGCTCTGGCCGCCGCGCTGACGGGGTCGACGGAGGTCGACGGCCGGCTGGTCGACGTGCGCTCGACGGGGTGGCTGGAACGGCTCCGGGAGCGGCTCACGGACCCCGAGCCGGTACGCGCCGTCGGCCCTCCGCCGGGCCTGTCCGCCACTCTGCGGGACTACCAGCTGCGCGGCCTCGACTGGCTGGCCCGTATGACCTCCCTCGGCCTGGGCTGCTGCCTCGCCGACGACATGGGCCTCGGCAAGACCGTCACACTGATCGCGCTGCATCTGTACCGGCAGACGGACGCCTCGTCCGCCGGCCCGACCCTCGTGGTCTGCCCGGCCTCCCTGCTCGGCAACTGGCAGCGTGAGATCGAGCGGTTCGCTCCCGGTGTGCCGGTACGCAGGTTCCACGGGCCCGGGCGTGATCTCGGCTCCGTCGTGTCCGGGGAGTTCGTGCTCACCACATACGGCACCCTGCGTCTCGACGCGGAGCGGCTCGCGAAGGTGCCCTGGGGTCTGGTCGTGGCCGACGAGGCTCAGCACGTGAAGAACCCCTACGCGGCGACCGCGCGGGCACTGCGCTCGATCGGCGCACGCGCGCGTGTGGCGCTCACCGGCACCCCTGTGGAGAACAACCTCACGGAACTGTGGGCGATCCTCGACTGGACGACACCCGGCCTGCTCGGCAGGCGCGGTGCCTTCCGCGCGCGGTATGCGCAGCCGGTGGAGGGGGGCCTCGATCCGGCCGCCGCGCGGCGGCTCTCGAAGCTCGTGCGGCCGTTCCTGCTGCGGCGGCGAAAGTCGGATCCCGGCATCGCTCCCGAGCTGCCGCCGAAGACCGAGAGCGATCGCCCCGTGGCCCTCACCCCCGAACAGGCGGGGCTGTACGAGGCGTTGGCCCGCGAGACACTGGAACGGATCGCGACCGCCGACACCATGGCCCGCCGGGGTCTGATCGTGCAGCTGCTGACCGGCCTGAAGCAGATCTGCAACCACCCGGCGCAGTTCCTCAAGGAGGACGAACCGCGGCTCACCGGGCGCTCCGGAAAGCTGGAGCTGCTGGACGAACTGCTCGGCACGATCCTCGCGGAGGGGTCGGGCGTGCTCGTCTTCACGCAGTACGTGCGCATGGCTCGGCTGCTCGAACGGCATCTGACGGATCGTGGTGTGACCTCGCTGCTGCTGCACGGCGGGACGCCGGTCACCGCGCGCGAGGCGATGGTCCGGCGCTTCCAGGAGGGTGAAGTGCCCGTCTTCCTGCTGTCCTTGAAGGCCGCGGGGACGGGACTCAACCTCACGCGGGCCGAGCATGTCGTGCACTACGACCGCTGGTGGAATCCCGCGGTCGAGGCGCAGGCCACCGACCGGGCGTACCGCATCGGGCAGACCCGTCCGGTACAAGTCCACCGGCTGGTCGCCGAGGGCACACTGGAGGACCGGATCGCGGAGCTGCTCGCCCGCAAGCGGGAGTTGTCGGACGCGGTGCTCACCACCGGTGAGGCCGCACTGACGGAGCTGACCGACACGGAACTGGCGGCGCTGGTGGAACTGCGCGGGGAGGCGCGATGAACCGTTACGACGAGAAGCACACACGCGTGGCCGGGCGCACGTTCGCCACGCAACCGCCCGCGCGCGGGCAGGCGTTCGCGCGGACCTGGTGGGGCCGCTCCTGGCTGCGAGCGCTGGAGGACGGGGCGTTGGACAACGCGGCGGTCGCGGCGGGGCGCCGCCTCGCGCGCGCGGGCGGCGTGGGCGCGATGACCGTACGGCCGGGCCGGGTCACCGCCGTCGTACGCGAGTCCGGCGGCGCGGCCCACCGGGCCGACGTGCTGCTGCCGGAGCTGTCCGAGGAGGAGTGGGCCCGGTTCCTGGACGTGGCCGTGGAGCAGGCCGGGCACATGGCGGCACTGCTCGACCGGGAGCTGCCGCCACATCTGATCGAGGATGCCGCGGTGAGCGGAATCGACCTGCTGCCGCGCCTCGGAGATCTGGAGCCGGAGTGCGACTGCGGAACGTGGGACCACTGCGGGCACACCGCCGCGCTGTGCCACCAGGTTGCGCGCCTGCTGGACGAAGATCCGTTTCTGCTCCTGCTGCTGCGCGGGCGGGAGCGGGAGGTCTTCCTCGCGGAGCTGCAAGGGCGCGGTAGCGCGTCCGCGCCCCTGACGGAAACCGACGCGCGCGTGGCCGAGGGTGTGGACGCGGCGGAGGCATGGGCGACCGGTGACATCCTGCCCCCGCTCCCCGAGCTGCCCGGGCTTCCCCCGGTACCCGGTACCCCACCTTGTCTCGGCACCGGGGCGGCCGCGGCGCCCGGGATCGATCCTGTGGCACTGGAGCACCTGGCGGACCGCACCGCTGTGGAGGCGTACCGGCTGCTGGCAGAGGCCCTTCGCGGCGACGTGCGGGACGGCACCGCCCTGACAGCGGCACAGGACGCCGTACGCCTCGCCTGCGCGGCGCCTGCGGGCTCGGTCACCGACCGGCTCGTCGAGGGGTCCGGCCGCGGCCGCGAGGGATTGCTGACCGCCGTCCGGGCCTGGCACACCGGGGGCGCGGCGGCCCTGGCCGTGCTGGACGAGGAATGGCCAGTGCGGGATGCGGCGCTCGCACGCGCGCGTGTGGCGCTGGAAGCGGCCTGGGAGGCGGACGAACAGCCGTCGTTCGACCGGAACGGCAACCGATGGACCGTGCCCCGCGAAGGAGTTCAGTTGCGTCTCGGCCCCGACGGCCGCTGGTGGCCGTATCGCGACGGCGGCGGCTGCTGGATCCCGGCGGGCGGGCCCGACCTCGATCCGGCTGCGGCTCTGGCCGTGGCTCGCCTCGACACGGGCACGGAGGCCACGCCGCGCGTGGAGCATGCCGAGGTGAAGTCCACGGAAAACAAGGAATTTTGAGGCACGGTCACCACGGCATCGCCACGATCCGGCGAGCTCCCGATTCCGGCATCGACCTCGTGGCCGGTCGGACCAGGTGGCGACGGGCGAGGGCTGGGGAGAGCAGCGTGTGATGCGGCTGCGCTCCCCAGCCCTTTCTCATGCCCCGGCAAGGGCACGCGCGCGTGCGAACGGTCAGCCGCGCGCTCCGAGCAGGTGGTCCATCGCCAGCTGGTCGAGGCGCTCGAAGGCCATCCCGCGGGTGGCCGCCGCCGCCACGTCGAAGTCCTCGAAGGCCGTACGGTCGGCGAGCAGTGCCTGAAGGCCGTCGGCCGCGGTCGGCTGGGCCAGCTGGTCCAGGCGCGAAGCGCGGAGCGCCTCCCGGACCTCCGGGTCGGCCCGGAAGGCCGCCGCACGCTCCTTCAGGATCAGGTAGTTGCGCATGCAGCCCGCAGCCGACGCCCACACACCGTCCAGGTCCTCGGTCCGCGGCGGCTTGAAGTCGAAGTGGCGCGGTCCCTCGTAACCGGCGCTCTCCAGCAGGTCGACCAGCCAGAACGCCGACCGCAGGTCGCCGGCGCCGAACCGCAGGTCCTGGTCGTACTTGATGCCGGACTGTCCGTTGAGGTCGATGTGGAACAGCTTGCCCGCCCACAGAGCCTGCGCGATGCCGTGCGGGAAGTTCAGGCCGGCCATCTGCTCGTGGCCGACCTCGGGGTTGACGCCGTACAGCTCGGGGCGCTCCAGGCGCTCGATGAAGGCCAAGGCGTGGCCGACGGTCGGCAGCAGGATGTCGCCGCGGGGCTCGTTCGGCTTGGGCTCGATGGCGAAGCGGAGGTCGTAGCCCTGCGCGGTGACGTACTCGCCCAGTAGGTCGAAGGCCTCCTTCATACGGTCCAGGGCGGCGCGCACGTCCTTGGCGGCGCCCGACTCGGCGCCCTCGCGCCCGCCCCAGGCGACGTAGGTCTTCGCGCCCAGTTCGACCGCGAGGTCGATGTTGCGGATGGTCTTGCGCAGTGCGTAGCGGCGCACGTCGCGGTCGTTGGCGGTGAACGCGCCGTCCTTGAACACGGGATGCGTGAAGAGGTTCGTGGTGGCCATCGGGACCGTCATACCGGTGGCGTCCAGAGCCTGGCGGAACCGCTTGACGTGCGACTCGCGCTCGGTGTCCGAGGCGCCGAAGGGGATCAGGTCGTCGTCGTGGAAGGTCACCCCGTGGGCGCCCAGCTCGGCCAGGTGCTGGACCGTCTCGACCGGGTCGAGGGCACGGCGGGTGGCGTCGCCGAACGGATCCCTTCCCTGCCAGCCGACGGTCCACAGGCCGAAGGTGAACCTGTCCTCGGGGGTGGGCTGGTAGCTCATGCCGCGGCTCCCTTGCTGCGTTCTTGCTGCGTGACGACTATTTCGTCATGGCGGTTTACAAATTAGTATGCGCACGCACCTCTGGGAAGAGACAAGATGCAGATACCGCAGAGCCGCGGAAGAGGAGAGCCCGATGTCAGCATCCGAAGGTCCGCTCGTCGTCGGCGTGGACACATCCACCCAGTCCACGAAGGCACTGGTCGTCGACGCGTCGACCGGGCAGGTGGTGGCGAGCGGCCAGGCACCGCACACCGTGTCTTCGGGCGCGGGTCGCGAGAGTGATCCGCGTCAGTGGTGGGGCGCGATGTGCGAGGCGTTGCGCCAGTGCGGTGACGCGGCGCACGAGGCGGCGGCGGTGTCGATCGGCGGCCAGCAGCACGGCCTGGTCACCCTGGACGAGCGCGGCGAGCCGGTGCGTCCCGCGCTGCTGTGGAACGACGTCCGCTCGGCGCCGCAGGCCCGCCGGCTGGTGGAGGAACTGGGCGGGCCCAAGGCCTGGGCGGAGCGCACCGGCAGTGTGCCCGGCGCGTCGTTCACGGTCACCAAATGGGCGTGGCTCGCCGAGCACGAGCCGCAGGCGGTGCGCGCCACGCGCGCGGTACGGCTTCCCCACGACTACCTCACCGAGCGCCTGACGGGACAGGGCACGACGGACCGCAGCGACGCCTCGGGCACCGGCTGGTGGGCGTCCGGGACGGAAGGCTACGACGAGGAGACCCTCGTGCACATCGGGCTCGACCCGGCGCTGCTGCCCCGCGTGGTGCGGCCGGGCGAGGTGGCCGGCACCGTGCGCGACAGCCATGACCTGCCGTTCTCCAAGGGCACGCTGGTCGCCCCGGGTACCGGCGACAACGCGGCGGCTGCGCTGGGCCTCGGTCTGCGGCCGGGCACCCCGGTGCTCAGCCTCGGCACGTCCGGCACGGTCTACGCCGTCTCCCGGCGCCGCCCCGCCGACCCGACCGGCACGGTGGCGGGCTTCGCGGACGCGCACGGGGACTGGCTGCCACTGGCGTGCACCCTGAACTGCACGCTCGCCGTGGACCGTGTCGCGGCCCTGCTGGGCCTGGACCGGGACGCCGTCGAGCCCGGCGGCGCCGCGACGCTACTGCCGTATCTGGACGGCGAGCGCACCCCGAGCCTGCCGCACGCCTCCGGGCTGCTGTACGGACTGCGCCACGACACGACCGCAGGGCAGCTGCTCCAGGCCGCGTACGACGGCGCCGTGCACGCGTTGCTCGGCGCCCTCGACCTGGTCCTGGACCCGGACGCGGACCGCAGCACCCCCCTGCTGCTGATCGGCGGCGGAGCTCGCGGGACGGCCTGGCAGCAGACGGTACTGCGGCTGTCGGGGCGGCCGGTCCAGGTGCCCGAGGCGCGGGAACTGGTCGCCCTCGGGGCCGCCGCACAGGCCGCCGGGCTGCTCACCGGCGAGGACCCGGCCGCGGTGGCACGCCGCTGGAACACGGCCGCGGGTCCGGTACTGGAGGCGGTGGAGCAGGACGAGGCGACGCTGGAACGGATCACCGGGGTACTCTCCGACGCGGCCCCGCTGCTGGAGCGGGGGACGGACACCGGGCCGCAGGCGTGACGCCGGGCGGCGGACAGCGAGGATCGACGCAGGCATGACCGCACCGCTGCACGAGGCCCGCCCGCCTGGCTCCGGGCGCACCCTGCCGGACACCCAGCAGGGCATGCGCCGGCGCAATCTGGCCCGCGTGATGCACGCCGTCAGCGCCGAGGGGTCGTTGTCGCGGGCCGCGGTGGCCTCGCGCATCGGGCTGACGCGGGCGGCCGTGTCGACGCTGGTGGACGAGCTGATCCGCTGGAGGCTGCTGGAGGAGCTGGGGCCGGAGCGGCCCGGACGGGTCGGCCGGCCCGGGTCCGCGCTCGCGGTGAGCGGCCGCGGTCCGGCGGGGATCGGCGCCGAGATCGGCGTCGACCATCTCGCGGTGTGCGCGGTCGACCTGCGCGGCACGGTCCGCGCCCGGGCCGTGCGGCGCGGGGCGAACGGGGACCGGGCGCCCGAGGCAGTGGCCGCGGAGCTGGCGGAACTGGCGTACCGGGTCGTCACGGAGGCACAGCGCGAGGAACTCTGGCCGGCCGGGCTCGCCGTCGCCGTCCCCGGACTCGTGGCCCGGGACGGCCGTACGGTCGTCCGCGCCCCGAACCTCGACTGGCACGACACCGACATCGGCGCCCTGCTGCCCGGCGCATGGCCGCTGACCGTGGACAACGAGGCCAACTACGGTGCCCTCGCGGAACTGTGGCTCGGCGAGGACACCCCGCGCGACTTCCTGCATGTGTCCGCCGAGATCGGCATCGGTGCCGCGGTCGTCGTGGACGGCGGGCTGCTGCGCGGCACCCGGGGCTTCGCGGGCGAGCTGGGCCATATACCCGTACGACCGGACGGGCCGCCCTGCCCGTGCGGCGGCCGGGGGTGCCTGGAGCAGTACGCCGGCGAGGAGGCGGTGCTGCGCGCCGCCGGACTGGAGCCGGGCGAGGACCGGGTGGGCCTGCTCGCGGGACGCGCCGAAGGCGGCGACGAGCGCGTACGGGCCGCTCTGCGGGACGCGGGAGCGGCGCTCGGCATCGCGCTGACCGGAGCGGTGAACCTGCTCGACCCCGAGACGGTGGTCCTGGGCGGTGCCCTGGCCGGCCTCTCCCCCTGGCTGCTGCCGTCCCTGGAGGCGGAACTGACGGGCCGTACTGCGGGCCCGGCCTGCCCGGTGACCGTCTCGCGGCTGGGGCCGGAGGGCCCTTTGCTGGGTGCGGCGCACTCGGTCGTCCGCTCCGTGCTGGACGATCCGGCCGTGGTGGCCGAGCGGTCCTGACCGTATCGGCACCGCGTCAGTACCGTCGCGGCGATCTTCCGAGCCAGGATTCACCCGATCGGGTGACGGAGTTTTCCACAGGCAGCAGGCTGTCCACGGATCCGCTGCGAGCCCTTCTGCGCGCCCCCTCCGCGCCGTACCGTGATTCACGCGAGACGCTGCCGACGATTCGTCATGGATCTGGGTGCGTACGCGAGATGACGGCACTTCACACACGTCGGGTGGCAGCGGGCTGACACGCATCGGGGGACACGCATGCACGGGGAGAGGACCGAGGCGCTGCGGCGCGACGCCATCGGGTTGCGCGAGGTGCTGTTCCAGAGCGTCACGGCGATGGCGCCGGCCGCCGCGGTGGCCGCGTCGATTCCGTCCGGCGCCGCCTTCGCGGGTGGCAGTCTGCCACTGGCGGTGGTGATCGCGCTTGTGGCCTGCCTGTTCACGGCATCGTGCGTGGCCGAGCTGGCCCGGGAGTTACCGGCGGCGGGCTCGGTGGCCACCTATGCGGCGCGGGGGCTGCATCCGGCCGTCGGCTTCCTCGTCGGCTGGGGTTACGTCTTCGTGGAGGCGCTGGTCCCGCCCCTGCTGCTCCTGCAGCTGGGCTTCACGGCGGCCGGCACTCTGCACGAGGAATGGGCCTCGTGCCCGGCCGACCTGTGGTGGCCGTGGTCGCTGGCCGGAGCGGCCGTGATCGCCATCGCCGGATACCTCGGCGTCCGGGCCTCGGCCCGCTTCGGGACGGTCCTCGGTGTCTTCGAGATCCTCGTCTTCCTGGTGTTCGCGGTCCTGCTCATCGGCAAGGCGGGCAGCGCCAACACCCTGTCGGTGTTCGGGACTTCGCACACCGCCGACGGGTACGCCGGGTTCAGCGGTGTGTTCGCCGGATCCGTCTACACGGTGCTGGCCTTCGCCGGATTCGAGGCGGCGGCGCCGCTCGCCGAGGAGACGCGTGACCCCCGGCGGACGATGCACCGCGCGGTGCTCGGGGCGGCTCTGGGGATCGGCCTGTTCTACGTGATCACGACCTATGCGATGACGGTCTACTACGGCCCGGACCGCTTCACGAAGTTCGGCGCCTCGGGCGAAGCCTCCTGGGACGGTGTCGCCCGGGCCTCCTTCGGCCTCTTCTGGGTGCTGGTGTTCCTGGCGGTGATCAACTCCACGATCGCCAACGCCAACGCGTGCGCCAACGTCTCGACCCGCACGGCCTTCGCCCTGGCCCGTATCCGGGTCCTGCCCGGGCTGCTCGCCGCGCTCCATCCCCGGCACCGCTCCCCCGTGGCCGGCATCGCGGTGCAGACCGTCGTGGCGGTCGGGGCCGTGCTGGGGCTCGGCTTCGCATACGACCCGGTGACCGCGTTCCTGCTCCTCGCCACGGTGATCGTCACGGTCGTCGTCGGCGTCTACATCGTCGTGAACCTCGCCTGCGCCGGTTACTTCCTGCGGGCCGGCCGAGCCCTGCTCAAACCGGTGCGGCATCTGCTGTTCCCGGTGCTGGGCATCGTGGCGTTCGTCCCGGCCCTGCTGACGGCCGCCGGCCTCCCGGTGTTCGACTTCGTGACCGCGCTCAAGGCCCCGGTGTCCTACGCCGGCCCGGTCGTCGGCGTCTGGATGGCGGCGGGCGTGGTGGTGCTGCTCCTGCTGATACGGCGGCACCCCGAGCGGATAGCCGAGACCGCGCGGGTGCACCTCGACCAGTACGCCCCGGAAAGCCACCGGCAGGACGGCACCGTGTCCGGCTGACCACCACCGGCCCGCTCGGCAGCCGCGCGGACCGATGCCCTACGAAGGCCTCCGTTCCCCGACCGCCCCTGCCAGAAGGGACCCCTTCACGATGACCGACCCCCGGATCCTCACCGTGCGCCCGGAACCGGATCAGTACGCCTGGACGTTCGGCGGCGCGGCGCCCGTGGCGCGGATCGCGCCCGGCACCGTGCTCGACCTGTACACCGAGGACTGCTTCGCCGGCCGGGTCCGCTCCGAGAAGGACCTCGTCTCCGAGGTGTGCGAGTTCCCCTACCTCAATCCGCAGACCGGTCCCTTCCACATCGAGGGCGCCGAGCCCGGCGACACCGTGGCCGTGCACTTCGTGTCGATCGAACCGGCTCGCGACTGGGCCGCCTCGACGACGGTCCCGCTGTTCGGCGCCCTCACCTCCACGCACACCACGGCCACGCTTCAGCCCCCGCTGGAGGAGCGGGTCTGGATCTGGCACCTGGACCGCACGCGGCGCACCGCCCTGTTCCAGGCGCGCGACAGTGACATCCGGGTGGAACTGCCCATGGATCCGATGCACGGCACGGTGGGCGTCGCCCCCGCCCATCTCGAAGTGCGCTCGGCCCTCGTCCCGGACGCGCACGGCGGGAACATGGACACGCCCGAGATGCGGGCGGGCGTCACCTGCTACCTGGGGGTCAACGTCGAGGGCGCGCTGCTGAGTCTCGGCGACGGGCATGCGCGCCAGGGTGAGGGCGAGACCTGCGGGGTGGCCGTGGAGTGCGCGATGAACACGATGGTGATCGTGGACCTTCTCAAGGACGTCGCCACGCCGTGGCCCCGGCTGGAGTCGGACACTCACATCATCTCAACGGGCTCGGCCCGCCCGTTGGAGGACGCGTTCCGGATATCGCAGCTCGACCTGGTGCAGTGGCTGGCGCGCGACTACGGGTTCAGTGAGCCGGACGCGTATCAATTCGCAACCCAGACGGTCGAATCACCGTTGGCCAACGTATGCGACACGAACTACACGTGCGTGGCCAAGCTCCGTAAGGAGTGGCTGCCCGCGCGCGAGACGTACCGGGGTGTGCACGCGCGGCTGCGTGAGACCGCGCGGACACTGCACGGCTGACACCGGCGCCGGCCTTACGGGCGTCGGCCCCGTCGTCCCGATCCCGCCCCTCCCCGCCCCGTCCTCCCCCCACTCCCCACGACGCTCGAAAGGCACCCGCTCATGGACATGGACCCGCCCGGTTCGGTGCAACCGGAAGAACCAGCCGGATCGGCACCCTCTGCGCGCCCGGCCCCCTCGCCCCTCACGAGGCGGCGGCTTCTGAAGGGCGCCGCGCTGGCCGCCGTGCCCTACGCACTGCTCCCGGACCCGCGGGCCGGCGCACAGACCGAGGCCGTCGACTATCCGCCCGCCGAGTGGCAGCCGGCGAGCAGCTCCAACTACACGGCGTCCGACCGCCCCGGCAGCTACGTGATCGACCGTGTGATCATCCACGTCACGCAGGAGACGTACACCAACACACTGGGGATCTTCGCCAACCCGCAGAAGAAGGTGTCCGCGCACTACCTGGTCCGCTCGGCGGACGGGCACATCGCACAGTGCGTGCACGAGGCCGACATCGCCTGGCACGCGGGCAACTGGGACTACAACACCCGCAGCATCGGCATCGAGCACGAAGGATGGGTGGACCAGCCCTCCTATTTCACCGACTCTCTCTATCAGGAGTCGGCCAAGCTCACCGCGGCGGTCTGTGACAAGCACGGCATCCTCAAGGACCGGGACCACATCATCGGCCACTACGAGGTGCCGGGCACCGATCACACCGACCCGGGGCCCTACTGGGACTGGGTCCGCTACATCCGCCTCGTCAATTTCGCCTAGCGGCCCACCGGGCCGGGACGGAGCGCCCCGCGCCACAGCCCACCACAGAGAAGCGCCGCAGGGCAGACACGGTCAGCGACGAAGCCGAGCCGAACCGAGGTCGAACAGGTTGTCCGCACGAACACTGCGAGTGACGATGGTCCCAGCCGCATTTACGCGTTTTCACGGTCCGGGGAGGCCGAGTTGACCGATCCGTGGGTGGCCCTGGAGCCGGGGGCCGACCCCGCCGAGCGGGTCCGTGTGCTGCGCCGGGCGCACGAGACGTTCACCACCGCGGGTACGGTGCCGCGCCCGGTGCGGTCGGTGGTCGCCGAGTCGTGGCGGCGCAGCGCCCGGGCCGGGGTCGGGCCGGACGGCACCGCCAGCGTGGAGCTGACCGACGGCGACCTCGGCGCCTATCGTGCGGAACACCCGTTGGCCCGGGTGATGCCCCTGTTCCGGGAGCTGATGGGCACCTTCGCCGCGGACGGCGAGCATCTGCTGGCGGTGTGCGACGCGCACGGCAGGCTGCTGTGGGTGGAGGGGCACCGGGCGACCCGGCGCAGAGCGGACGGGATGAACTTCGTGCCGGGGGCGCGCTGGTCGGAGACGGCGGTCGGTACCAACGCGCCGGGGACCGCGGTCGCCGTGGACCGCCCGGTGCAGGTGTTCGCCGCGGAGCACTTCATACGCCGGGTGCAGCCGTGGACGTGTGCGGCCGCCCCGGTGCACGACCCGCGCACCGGCCGGGTGCTGGGCGCCGTGGACATCACCGGTGGTGACGGGCTCGCACATCCGCACAGCCTCGGGTTCGTGCAGGCGGTGGCACGCGCGGCGGAGGCTCAGCTCGCGCTGCTCACGCCACCGTTGAGAGCCCCGGGCATCCCGATGCTCAGCGCCCTGGGCCGGGACGAGGCCGAACTCGTCCTGGACGGTCACCGGACGCGGCTCAGCCGCCGGCACAGCGAGATAGTCGTGCTGCTGGCCCGGCATCCGGAGGGGCTGAGCGGTGACGAGCTGCTGTGCTCGCTCTACGCCGACGAGTCGGTGCCACCGGTGACGCTGCGGGCCGAACTGGCCCGACTGCGCAGGCTGTTGGGGCCAGCGCTGCTCGCCTCGCGGCCGTACCGGTTCACGGCGGCCGTCGAGTCGGACGTCACCGTGGTGGAGCGGCGGCTGGAGGCGGGGGCGGTCACGGCGGCGGCGGAGGCGTACTGCGGCCCGCTGCTGCCCGGTTCGCAGGCGCCCGCGATCGTACGGCTGCGGGGGCGGATGTCCGACGGGCTGCGCACGGCACTGATCGCGCACGGCGACCCGGACCTGTTGGCGGACTGGGCGCACGCGCCCTGGGGGGAGGACGACCTGGTGGTGTGGCGGGCGCTCGCAGCGGTGCGGCCCACGGCCCCGGTGCGGGCCCGGCTCGCCGCGCTGGAGGCCGAGCTGACGGCTCCGGCCGGTCCGGCACCGGGGCGGACCGGCGGCGCAACGTACTTGCAACGTCCGCCCGCCTAGCCTCGCGCCGACAGCTGCCCAACGGCGGGCAGCGCTGCACCGGGAGGCAGACCAGTATGACTCGTTACGCGGCGCCGGGCACCGAAGGCGCGATCGTCTCCTACCAGGCGCGCTACGACCACTTCATCGGCGGGGAGTACGTGCCGCCGGTACGCGGGCAGTACTTCGAGAATCCGTCGCCGGTCAACGGGCAGCCGTTCACCGAGATCGCGCGCGGTACCGCGGAGGACGTGGAGCGGGCACTGGACGCGGCGCACGAGGCCGCGCCCGCGTGGGGCCGTACGTCGGCGGCGGAGCGCAGCGACATCCTCCTGAAGATCGCCGACCGCATGGCGGCGCACCTGGAGCCGCTGGCCGTGGCGGAGAGTTGGGAGAACGGCAAGCCGGTCCGGGAGACGCTGGCGGCGGACATCCCGCTGGCGATCGATCACTTCCGGTACTTCGCGGGGGCGATCCGGGCGCAGGAGGGGTCGCTCGGCGAGATCGACGACGACACGGTGGCGTACCACTTCCACGAGCCGCTCGGGGTCGTCGCGCAGATCATCCCGTGGAACTTCCCGATCCTGATGGCGACCTGGAAGCTGGCGCCGGCGCTCGCCGCGGGCAACGCGGTCGTCCTCAAGCCGGCCGAGCAGACCCCCGCGTCCATCCACTACTGGGTCAGCCTGATCGCGGACCTGCTGCCGCCGGGCGTGCTGAACATCGTCAACGGCTTCGGCGTCGAAGCGGGAAAGCCGCTGGCGTCCAGCCCGCGGGTGGCGAAGGTGGCGTTCACCGGGGAGACCACGACGGGGCGGCTGATCATGCAGTACGCCTCCGAGAACATCAAGCCGGTCACGCTCGAACTCGGCGGCAAGTCGCCGAACATCTTCTTCGACGACGTGTGGGCGCAGGACGACGACTTCCGTGACAAGGCGCTCGAAGGCTTCACCATGTTCGCGCTCAACCAGGGTGAGGTGTGCACCTGCCCGTCCCGTGCGCTGATCCAGCGCGGCCACTACGCCGACTTCCTCCAGGCGGCGGTCGAACGGACGAAGCAGATCAAGCACGGTCACCCGCTCGACACCGACACGATGATCGGCGCGCAGGCCTCCAACGACCAGTTGGAGAAGATCCTCTCCTACCTCGACATCGGCCGCCAGGAAGGCGCGAAGGTACTGACGGGCGGTGAGCGCATCGAGTACGACGGCGAGCTGAAGGGCGGATACTACGTCCAACCGACCATCTTCGAGGGCGACAACCGCATGCGGATCTTCCAGGAGGAGATCTTCGGCCCGGTCGTCTCGGTGGCCTCGTTCGACGACTTCGACGACGCGATCAAGATCGCGAACGACACGTTGTACGGGCTGGGCGCGGGCGTGTGGACGCGGGACGCCAACACCGCGTACCGGGCGGGCCGCGCGATCCAGGCGGGCAGGGTGTGGACCAACTGCTACCACGCCTACCCGGCGCACGCCGCGTTCGGCGGATACAAGCAGTCGGGGATCGGCCGCGAGACGCACAAGATGATGCTGGAGCACTACCAGCAGACCAAGAACCTCCTCGTCTCCTACTCGCCGAAGAAGCTCGGCTTCTTCTAGTGCTCTGAAGGAGCGGCGCCATGCGTGAGCTGTCCGCCCCCGGGGCGTGGCTCAACACCCCGAAGGCCCACACCGATTCGCGCGGCGCCCTGTACGAGGTCTTCCGGGCGGAGGCAGCCGTCGGACACCCGCCGGCCGTGGCCCAGGCAATGTGTGCATGACGCGCCGTGGCGCGATCCGCGGGGTGCACTACGCCGACGTGCCGCCCGGCAAGACGAAGTACGTCTCCTGCCTACGGGGGCCGTTCTCGACGTGATCGTCGACCTGCGCATCAGCTCGCCGTCCTTCGGGCAGTGGGACGCGGTCGAGCTGAGCGAGGAGAACCACCGGTCCGTCTGCCTCGCCGAGGGGCTCGGGCACGCCCTGATGGGACTGACGGCGTCGTCGGCCGTGATGTACCTGTGTTCCGAGCCGTACGCGCCCGCGCGCGAGCACGGCGTCCACCCCCTGGATCCCGCCCTGTCCCTGCCCTGGCCCGCGGACATCCCCGTCCTGCTGTCGGACCGGGACGCGGCGGCTCCCACGCCGGCCGAGGCGGTGCGGCGCGGCGTTCTGCCGCGGTACGACACCTGCTGAAGACGGATTTCCTGAATCCTTTCCTCTTCCCTGCACGGTGGCGAATTACCGGGTGATAATCCTACCAGGACCCGGCCAATCTCCTCCCTTTGAGTGAATTGAACGGTCATGTGACCACGGTATTCTCGATGCGTGATTCAACAGAGGGGGGTCACGTGACAGCACGCATCGACCTGAGCTCCGGGCGGCGTGAGAAAAATTCTGCGGGATATGCGGGATATGCCGACAGCATTCCTTTCTTCAGTCAGGCAGCAGCATTCGCCAGAATGTGGCAGGACATTCAGCGTCAAGTGACCGATGTCCTGGACGACGGCAAATATTCGCACGGCGCGAAGGTCGCCGAATTCGAAACGGCTCTCGCCGACTGGACCGGTGCCCGGTACGCGGTCGGGGTCAACAGCGGCACCGATGCGCTCGTCCTGCTGCTGCGGGCCTGCGGACTGCGGCCGGGGGACGAGGTGGTGGTCCCCGCCTTCACCTTCGTCGCCACTGCGTCGTCCGTGGTGTTGGCGGGCGGCCGACCGGTCTTCGCCGACATCGAACCGGACAGCTACGCACTGGACGCCGACTCGGCTGCCTCGGTGGTCGGGCCGCGCACCCGCATGATCATGCCCGTGCACCTCTTCTGCCAGATGGCGAACATGAACGCCGTCGGCGGCGTGGCCGCACGCCACGGACTCACCGTCCTGGAGGACAGCGCCGAGGCGATCGGCATGCGCTGGGACGGGATCCACGCCGGTCTGCTGGGGGCCGGCGGTGTGCTGTCGTTCTTCCCCACCAAGACGCTGGGCGCCATCGGCGACGCGGGCGCCGTCATCACCGATGACCCCCACGTGGCCGAGACCGCCGCGGCCCTGCGGCACCACGGCCGTCGCGGCCGCACCCTCGCGCACTTCCCGGCCATCTCCAACGCCACCGAACTGACCGGCGTCAACAGCAAGATGGACGACATCCAGGCGGCCGTCCTGCTCACCAAGCTGGCATCGCTGGAGCACGACATCTCCCGGCGTGCCGCGCTGGCCGCCGCCTACGACGAGCGGCTGCGTGACGTCTCCGGCGTCCTCCGGCTGCCCACGCTCGTGCCCCGTGCCGCGTCGACCCGCCCGGTCTTCTACGTCTATCTGATCGAGGCCGACCGGCGCGACGAGCTCGTCGCCCACCTCGCGGCTCGGGGAGTGGAGACCGAGACCTACTATCCACAACCGCTGCACCTCCAGGCGTCCTTCGCCGCGCTGGGCCACCGCCGGGGCGACTTCCCACGCGCCGAGGCCGCCTGCGAACGCACCGTGGCGCTCCCGCTCTACCCGGATCTGCCGCTGTCCGCGGTGGACCGGGTGTGCGCGCTGATCCGCGGCTTCTACGACGGACGAGCCCGCGCGGGAGGCAGGCCGTGACGATCGCCTTCTTCCCTCCCGATCTGTTCGAGGCCGACCGTGCGGCATTGCTCACGATCGTGCGCGAGGTCGGGACGGACCCGCGCCAGAAGTTCATCCTCGGCGAGCACACGGCCCGCTTCGAGCAGGCGCTGCGCGACGAGTTGGGCGTCGCGGACGTCATCGCCTGCTCCAGCGGCACCTCGGCGCTGACGCTCGTTCTCCACGCGATGGGCGTGGGCCCGGACGACGAGGTCGTCGTACCGGCCTACGGGTGTGCCCCGTTGGCGAACACCGTCGTCGGTCTCGGAGCCACGCCCGTCTTCGCCGACATCCAGCCCTGGACGATGGTGGTCGACCCCGAGCAGGTCGAGCGCGCGATCACCGGCCGTACCAAGGCCGTCGTCCCCGCGCACATGTTCTCGGTGATGGCCGACATGCCGGCGCTGCGGCGTCTGGCGCGGCAGCGCGAGGTCCGGCTGGTGGAGGACTCCGCGGTGGCGCAGGGCGCCGTCCTGGACGGACGTCCCGCCGGGAGCTGGGGCGATGCGGGACTCTTCTCGTTCGTCCAGGTCAAGACGTTCGGCACGGCGGGCGAAGGCGGGGCCGTCGTCACCGACGACGCCGCGCTGGGCCGTCTCGTACGGTCGCTGCGCAACCACGGCCAGGGCAGCCGGCGGTTCGTCTACGACCGCATCGGGTACAACAGCCGCTTCGACGAGGTGCTCGCCGCGTTCCAGCTGCACCGGCTTCCGGGCCTGGCCGCACGGCTGGAGCGCCGGGCCGCCATCGCCGAGTACTACACCGAACGCTTCGCACCACTGCGGGACCGCGGAATCCTCGCGCCTCCGCCCGGCCGCAACGGCCGCTGTTATTACGTGTACTCACTCCTCGCCGACGAACGCGACGCGCTCAAGCGGCACCTCGCCGACCGCGGCATCGCCGCCCACGTCTACTACCCGGCCCCCCTGCCGCATCAGCCGGCGTTCCGCCGCTACGCGCCCGAGGGCCGGTCATGGCCGCACGCCGAATCGGCGGCCCGGCGCCAACTGGCCATTCCCGTCTACCCGCACCTGACCGACGCCCAAGTGGAACGGATCGCCGACAGCGTCTGCGAGTTCGCCGCACCGAAGGGAGCTGGATGTCATGGCTGAGGTGAACTCACCGCTCGACCTGTCCGCCCTCGCACACACGGGCCGGATGCACGCCTATCTGCGCCTCGCCAAGCTCGACATCGTCGACTACTACCTGGCGCTGCCCCTCGCCTGGAGCCTCCTGCCCGCCACCGCCCGTACCTCGCCGCACTCGCTCGCGACCCTTGTCGTCTTCCTGCTCGGCGAGGTGTTCGTCATCGCCTCGGCGGTCGCGTTCGACGACGTGACCGGCTTCCGCGACGGAAGCGACGCGATGAACTACGGCGCGGACGCACAACCCCGGCGCATGGCGCGCAAACCCCTGGTGACCGGTGCGCTGCGCGCCGACGAGGCGATCCGGTTCGCGCTGCTCGCCGCCGCCGTGGGCACCGTGCTGTGGACGGTCGCGGCGGAATCGGCCCCCTTCCGGCCGCTGTGGGCCCTCGCCACCGCGGCGGTGTGCCTGTTCACCGCCGTCCAGTACTCGTGGGGGCTGAAGATCAGCTACCACGGCTGGCAGGAGCTCTTCCTCATGGGCTTCGGCGTGGGCATGGTGCTCATCCCGTACGGCCTGGTCAGCGGCCAGTTCACCCTCTTCGTGGCGCTGCAGGCGGTGCTGTTCGGCAGCGGCCCCATGCTCTTCGGCCTGTACTCGAACACCAACGACGCCGACGGTGACGCCCATGTCGGGCGGCGTACGGTCGCCGCGCTGGTGACGCCCGCGGGCAACGCGGCCTTCATCGTCTGCGTCAATCTCGCCCAGGCCGCCCTGATCGCGCTCGCGCCCGTCGTCTTCGCCGCGCCCTGGTGGTTCCCGCTCGCGCTGCTGCCCGTACCGGCCGTACGCCTGGTCGAGCTCACCCTCTTCCTGCGCGACGCGGACGTACTGCGCGCCCGCAGACTGGCCATCCGCACCCACCGTCTGACCGTGGTGCTCCTCCTCGCCGTCAACCTGCTGGCGCCGCTGCTCGACGCCCGGGGCATCGGGGACCTGTCATGACCGCAGATCTCGACATCGCGGTCGTCGGCGCCGGTGTCGCCGGACTCCACACCGCCCGACTGCTGCGCGACGCGGGCCGGGACGTGCAGGTCTTCGAGGCCGCGCAACGGGTCGGCGGCCGGATGAGCACACTGCGGCAGAACGGCTGGATCATCGACGAGGGCGCCGAAGCCATCGCCACGCACGGATTTCCCACCACCTGGAGCCTGATCGACCGGCTGGGTCTGGCAGCGCCCGACGTGCCCCGTATCCACGGCACCATCGCCACCTGGCGGGACGGCCGTCCCCATGGCAACGTGGGCCGGGCCCGCGGCCTGCTCACCGGATGCGGCCTGGGCCTCGGTGCCCGCCTGCAGCTCATGCGCTTCACCGGCCACGGCCTGCGCGCGCGCCGGTCGTTCGACCCGGATCGCCCCGAGGCCACCCCGCTCGGCGAGACGACCGTCGCCGAACTCGCCGACCGCTACGGCGCCGAGCTGGTGGACTGGCTGCTCCAGCCACTGGTCACCGGATTCACCGGCTGGTACCCGCAGCGCTCCGCGGCCGGCCCCTTCGTCGCGCACATGCTGGCCACCCGCTCCTCCGCGCACTGGCACACCTACCGCGACGGCATGGACACCCTGGCCCGCACCCTCGCGGCCGGCCTCCCGGTGACGACGGGCAGCCGGGTGCAGGAGGTGACCCGGTACGGCGGCCACACCCGTCTCACGCTCGCCGACGGCAGCCGGCTCACCGCCCGATGCGCGGTGCTCGCCGTCCCCGCGCCCCTCGCCCGCGAGCTCCACCCGGACATGCCCGACGACGAGGAGCCCTATCTGCGGGCCGCCACCTACTCGGTGCGGCTGCGGGTCAGCTTCGCGCTCCGCGAGCCCCGCTCGATCGCCGGGACCCCCGCCGCCTACGCGCTGATCATCTCCCAGTCGCACGATCCCGCCCTCAGCGCCGTCACCGTGGACCACCGCAAGAACCCATGGCGCGTGCCCCGGGGCGCCGGTCTGGTGTCCGTGCTGACCAGCCCCGACACCAGCCGTGAGCTCATCGGGGCGTCGGACGAGGAGATCGTCGGCGAAGTGACCCGCCGTGCCGAGCAGTACGTACCCGGGCTGCGCGCCGCGACGCTCTTCGCCAACGTCCACCGGTTCCCGCACGGCACGCCGGAGGCGACGGTCGAGTCGCTGCGGCTGCGGCCCGGCTTTCTCGGCCGTCCCGCCCGTGCCGTCGACTACGCCGGGGACTGGCTGGTGCAACGCCCCAGCAGCGAGGGGGCGTTGCGTTCCGCGTTCCTCGTCGTGCCCAGGCTGCTCGCCCACCTCTCGGACACCGCCGCATCGCATCCCAGGCCCGAGGAGGCCGCGCATGAGTGATCGGACCGCCCTCGCGCCGCTGCGCGGCCGGTACGTCTTCGACACGAGCTTTCCCGACGAGGACGAACGACTGCGGCTCGGCGAGGCGTTGTGGGACCCGGGCACCCGCACACGGCTGGCCCGGACCGGCCTGACCGCCGGCTGGCACTGCCTCGAAGTGGGCGCCGGACACGGCTCGGTGGCGGCCTGGATGGCCGAGCGGGCGGGCACGGCCGGCATCGTGGAAGCCGTCGATCTGCGCACCGACCGCCTGGAGTGGCTGACCGAGCACGGCGTGCGGGTCTGGCGGCACGACGTCACCACCGACGAATTCCCGCGTGCCGCTTACGACTTGATCCATGCCCGGCTGGTGGTGCAGCACGTCCTGGACCGGCCGGCGGTCGTACGCCGGCTGTGCCGTGCGCTCAAGCCCGGCGGACACCTGGTCCTGGAGGACACGGACACCGCCTCCCTCTTCAGCCACCCCACCCGCCCGGACTTCCTCCAGGACGTCAAACTCGCCGCGTACCAGGTGATGTCCGACGCCGGCTACCACCCCCGTTGCGGCCTCCTCGACGCCTCGCTGGCCACGGCCGCAGGACTGGTGGACGTCCGCGGCGAAGGCCGTTCCTCGGTGGTGTGCGGCGGCGGCGACGCGGCGCGCTGGTACCTGCTCTGGCTCGCCCATCTGCGTCCGGCCATGCTCGCGTACACCGGCATGACCGCCCACCGACTCGACCAGGCGGCCGCCGAGTTGAACGACCCCGCCAATTCCTGGCTGACGCAGGTGATGGTCACCGTCACCGGTCGCGCACCGTATGAGGAGCGATGAAACCACACGATCTCGGCACCCTCTTCGACACGCTGGCCGAGCAGCACAGCGACACAGTCGTCCATCTCAGCAGGCCCCTGGACATCTCCCCGCGGGCCGAGGTGCGCTACGACATCGGACAGCTCGCCCGGCTCGTCCGGGAGACGGCGGGCCGGCTCGCCGAGGCCGGTGCCCGTCCCGGTGACACGATCGCCGTGGTGAAGCCCAACCACTGGGACTATGCCCTGCTGGCCTGCGCCGCCGCCCGGCTCGGGGCGGTCCCCGCCCTGCTCTCGGACCATCTGGCGCCGCATGCGCTGCACACGCTGCTCACCCGCCTGAACGCCGCCGTGCTCGTCGCCGACGCCCGCATCCTGGCGGCCGCGCGGCGCGCGGGTCGCGATCTGACGGCGCTCGCCGGCCGCACCGTCAGCCTCAAGGGGACGGCGCCCGGCGCCACACCGCTCGGCGAGTTGCGCGGTGGCACGGCACCCTCGCCGCGCCGACCGGCCGCGGGCCGCACCCTCCTGATCACGCACACGTCCGGTACCACGGGTGTGCCCAAGCTCGTCGAGCACACCGCGACGACGATCATCGACCAGCTGGCGGGTTTCGAGGCGACACGGATGCCCGTGATCACCAGTCGCCGCGGCGACACGGTGGCCAACGCCAATCCGTTCTGCCACGGCCGGGCGATCCCGTGGACCGTCAGCGTCTTCCATCTGCGTCCGCGCAAGGTCGTCATCCTCGACAGCTCGGACCCCGCCACCGCGCACCGCACGCTCGCACAGCACCCGCCCACCCTGCTGGAAGCGGCGCCCTCGACCTTCGTGCGATGGCGTGACCTGGCCCAGGACCGGCACGGCGCGGACAACGTCTTCCGCGACGTACGGCTGTACATCAGCACCTTCGACGCGATGCATCCGCCCGCGGTACGGGCGTTCCTCGCGGCCTCACGGCGCCGCCGTCCCCTGTGGATCCAGGCGTGGGGGCAGACGGAGACGGGCCCGCTCACCTTCCGGCCGTTGACGCGCCGTGCGGTGGCACAGGCCGGCGGGCGTCATCCGACGACACGGAACGTCGGCCGGCCGGTTCCCTGGCGCACCCGGCTCCGGATCGTCGATCCGGTGACGTTCCGCCCGGTGCGCCGCGGGCACCCCGGGATCGTCATGGTCCGTACCCGCGCCCGGTGCGCCGGCTACGCCGGGGAACCGGAACGCTGGGCCGCCAAGGCCGACGGGCCATGGTGGAACACCGGCGATCTGGGCGTACTGACGCGCACCGGCTGTCTGCGCCTGCTCGACCGCGAGGTCGACACCGTGCCCGGCATCAGCTGCATGGAACTGGAGGACGTCCTTGAGGACCGGCTGCCGGCGGTACGGGAGGCCACCGTGCTGAGTGTGAAGGGGCGGCCGCCGCAGCCGGTACTCGTCGTCTCGGGCGGGGAGTTGGAGGCCTCCGCATGGCAGCGGGCCACCACCGACCTGCCGGAGCTCGCCGACCCGGTGGTGCTGCCCTGGCAGGAGGTGCCCAGGACCGGAACGGGCAAGGTGCGCCGGCAACTGCTGCGCGAGCACCTCTTCCCGGACACGGCGCTGGAAGGCTACGGCACCGGCCGCTGGACCTGACCGGCCGCGGGTTCTGCCTCCCGCTGCGGAGCGCCCTGTTCGAAGCGAACGGATCCTTCGACCGCGAGCGGCAGTTGCGCTCCGGTCACCGGCTCGGGTGCGGCGATCAGGATGTTGTAGTGGTTCGGCAGGTGGCAGGCGTCGAACCCCAGGACGGTGCCGATGAGGTGGTCGTCGGCCCACACCCGGTCGCCTCGGTCGATGACCCCCGCCGAGCCGATCTCGGCGAATCCCAGGAAGCCGACGCGGTCGATCCGGTCTCCCGGTCCGGCCACCGCCTGGTCCGTCGTCACCAGCTCGTGCACCTCGCCGCGGCGTACGCAGCGGGAGGCGAAGGGTTCGAGCGTCATACCGCGGTCCTCGCACCGATGGACGAGCACCTTCACCACCCGGGCCGACACGGTGCGCTTGGGCCCGTCCTCGTCCGGGTTCACCGTACGTCTCCTCGCACCGGCCGGCGCTCGGCCGCGTAGCCGGCGGCGACGAGCTCCGCGACCGCCGGCCCGTCCGGGCCCGTCGGCCCGTCGGGCCCCGGTGTGGTCAGCCGGTGCGCGAAGTCCCCCAGCACGCCGACGTATTCGTGCCACAGCGACTCCTTGAAGCCATGGTGGCCCGCGAGCATGTCCGCCGCGTCGACGGCTCCGTCGGCCGTCCGCACCTCGACCTCCTTGCGCTCCCCCGGATACGACCAGTCCAGGTCCACCACCGCCTCGGTCCCGCCGTGCCCGCGCAGCACCACGCGCGCCTGCCGGTCCACACCGCGCGCGTCGCGCTGGACGGCCGCGTCCACGACCCGCACATCGCCCAGGAAGTACCGCACCAGGTCGAACGCGTTGGGGCCGTTGTCGGCGAGACAGCCACCCCCGCACCGCGCGGGATCGAGGTACCAGCGGTCGCGGCCCGCGTGCTCTTCGATGAGCTCGTGATAGCGCACCGTCAGCTGCCGCACCGGCTTGCCCGCCAGCACGGTCCTGGCGCGCAGGTGACGTACCTCGTCGTTGTAGCGGCGGTGGAAGGAGGTGAACAGAGGTGTTCCGTTGCGACGGGCCAGCCGCGTCAGGCGGTGTGCTTCCGCCGGCCGTGTCGTCAACGGCTTCTCGACGCAGACCGCGACGCCGGCCTCGATCGCGTCCCGGCACACGGCGTAGTGCAGGTCGTTGGGCACGTTGACGATCACGGCGTCCACGCGTGCCTCGGCCAACAGCTCCCGGTGGTCGCGGTGGACCGACACCGGTGCGGTGTCCGTACCCGAGTCCGCCGGGCGCCGGGCGTCCGCCAGCCTGGTGACGTCCGGATCGCACAGCGCGGTGAGGGTGAAGGACGGGGCGCTGTCCAAGGCGGCCAGGTAGAACCGCGAGATCACACCGAGTCCGATGATTCCGACGCGGATACGGCTCATGACGGGTCCTCCGTGCCCGGGAACGGCAGCGCGTGCCGACGCGCCACCCGCTGCAGATCACGGTGGACCGCTCGGGCCAGCGGCACTCCATGGCGCAGCCGTTCGTCGGCACGCCGGGCCTCCGGCAGGCCGGGGTAGGTGACCGGTGCGTCCGCGCGCACCGGTACGCAGCTCGTCAGCGCCCCGAACAGACCCTGGGACTGGCCGAGGAATTCCGCCTCCCCGCGCAGCCGTCCCGGAGCGATCGCAAGGGTCAGATAGCCGATGTCGTCGTCACGCCGCTGCCCCGATGCTCCGTCCGGCCCGATGCGCGGCCCCACCCCCGCGCCCGGTACCAGCGCGGAGACCACCTCCACCAGCAGCGCGAGACCGAACCCCTTGTAGACGCCGGTCTCCGGCTCGCCGCCCAGCCAGCGCAGGCGTGCTTCGCCGCGGTCGAACGCCGCGGGGTCGGTCACCGGGCGGCCGGACGCGTCCTCCAGCCAGCCGTGGGGAATGCGGTCGCCGTCACGAGCCGCCGACCGCACCTTGCCCGTGGGCACCACGGTGGTGCTCATGTCGAGGACGAACGGCGGCAGTTCGCCCGCGGGTGCGGCGAAGGCCAGCGGGTTGGTGCCCAGCATCGGATCGCGTCCGCCGACGGCGGGAGCCAGCCTCTGATGGCCGCAGTTGGCGGTGACGAGGCCCACCATGTTCTCGCGCGCGGCCCGCACGGCGTGGTACCCGGCGCAGCCGAAATGGGTGCCGCCGCGCACGGAGACCATCCCGATGCCGTACTCGCGGGCCCGCTCGACGGCGAGGTCCATGGCCCGGCCGGCGGCCCACAGCCCCAACGCCCGGCGGGCGTCGAGGAGGACCGAGGCGCCGCGATCGGTGACGATCACCGGCTCGGCCCGCGGATCGCACCGGCCGCTGTCCAGCAACGGCAGGTACAGACGGGAGAGATTGGCCACCCCGTGGGAGGGAAAGCCCGCCAGATCGCCGTAGCACAGGGCTTGCGCGGCCTCGGCGGCGTCGGCGGGCGGTATGTCGTGGGCGGTGAGGACGCCGGTCACGAAGGTGAGCAGGGCGTGGTAGTCGACCCGTGGCCCGTCGGGGGCGCCGTCCGCGCTGTCGACGGGGCGGTGCACTGCCTGCGTCATGCTGTCTCCTCTGCCCGCAGCGGATCTGCCCGCAGCGGGCCATGGTGGTCACCGGTGATCACGGAACGCGCGTAGCCGACCAGGATCCTGGCGATGCCCGCGGCGAACGCCTCCAGTTCCGTCAGCTCGGCGAACTCCCCTTCGGCGTGGGCCCGGTTGGCATCCAACCGTCCGGGGCCGTAGACGGCGGTGTACGTGTCGGGCACGTCCGCCGTCCAGATGGCGTCGCAGGTGAAGGCGGGTTCGTCGGCGGGCCAGGGCGGCACGTCCGCGGCGTCCAGCAGTTCCTCGGCCCACTCCGCCCGGCTGACCAGCGTGGGCAGGCCCCGCTTCAGCCACCGCACGCGCAGGATCGACGCCGCGTCCGCCGCGGTGCGCGCGAAGTCGGGCACGGCGCCGAACCGTGCGCGGAACTCCGCGACGGCATCGCGCACGGCCTCCTCCAGCACGGTCTCGATCCGGGGGCCGGCCGCCGGGGAGCCGTAGGCGAAGTTGAGCAGCAACTGCCCCGAGCCGTAGACGCGGTTGTGTCCGTCTCCCGTGTGCAGTCCGGCGAGGCACATGCGGCCGGCCCGGTCCAGCCGTGGCGGGACCGCGAGGGCCAGGTGCCGTGCGAGATGTCCGAGCAGGGCGGTCGCGTTGTGTCCCGCCTCGGGGCTGTCGTCGACCGCGTCCTCGCCGCTCACCTGCACACAGGCGGTCATCGACGCGGTGGCGCGGGGCAGTCGGCGCAGGCCCGTCGGCTCGCAGAAGAGGTTGAGGCGTCCGACGTGCCCCTGCTCGACAAGGGTTCTGGTGCCGAACGTGCCCATGGCGCCGCCTTCTTCGCCCGCCACCGCCTGCACCAGCACGGCGACCCGATCGCCCAGCGCGGGTTCGAGGCGCCGGGCGGCCCGGATGCCCGCGAGGAGGGCCACGGCCGGACCTTTGGCGTCGATCGCGCCGCGGCCGTGGAAGCGCCGGCCGTCGAACCGGGCGGGCCACCATCCGGCCACGGTGTCGAGATGGACGTTGCACATCACGGTGGCCGGGTGCGGCAGTTCCGGTCCGAGGCGGAGCAGCAGGTTGGGCTGGCACGCCAGAAAACCGGGCTCCCGCGCGGCGTCCTGGACGGCGGCCGGCACGTCATCGCGTCCGACGACGAAGGCGGCAGCGGCGGCGGTGTGCGAGACGACGTTCATGCCGATGGTCGCGGCGGCCCGCGCGTACGCCCGTCCCGCTTCCCACAGCCGGGGCTCGGGCGCCGCACCGCCGGTCTCCAGCGGACCGGCGGTGGGGGTGTCGAGCAGGCGCAGCAGCAAGGCGCGTTCCGAGGCCGTCAGGGACACCCGGCGCAGCGGTGCGAGGCCTGGCGTCGTGGCAGCGCCGGTCACCGCACCGCCTGCTCTCGTGCTGCGCCCGCACCGCTCGGGCCGACCACCTCGTCGTGCACCAGGCGCCGCAGGTGCCGCCCGTAGGCGGCGAAGAGCGTCGGACCCGACTCCGCGGTGTCGTCGTGCCCGTCGTGCGGACGCAGGGCGAGGTGCGGCTCGATCGACCAGGCGCCGGTGTATCCGTGCCCGAGCAGCGTCCGCAGGCAGTCCGCGACCCCGGCGACGCCGAGCCCCGGCTGCGTGTACGTCACACCGTCGGGGCCCGGCACGGCGTCCTTGATGTGCACGTGGGCCACATGGTCGATGATCTGGCGGAGCAGCGCGTGGCTGTCGTACCCGTAGGGGACGCCGTTGCCGGTGTCGAACAGCAGGCGCAGGGCCGGGCTCGCGACGTCGGCCAGCAGGTCCAGCATGCGTTCGGCCCGTGTGCCGGCCCAGCCCGCGCAGTTCTCGTGGAGCAGGACCAGGCCGTGTTCCTCGGCGTGCCGCGTCAGCACGCGCAGGCGGCGCACGGCCTCCGCCCGCCAGGCCGTCTCGCTCAGCCCGGCGTTCGGGTACGACATGACGCGCACGTACCGGGTGCCGAGTCGACGGCACCGGGGGACGAGAGCGTCGAGTTCGGCGATGTCGTGCTCGAAGGGTCCCGTGACCGACCGTGACCAGTCACCGATCCGGGAATCGAGGCAGACGACGTCCAGCCCGGCTTCGCCGAGCCGGTCGGCGAGTCCGGCGAAGGTCTTGTCGTCGAGATCCGCGACCGCGACGTTGCCGACTGTCCGCAGCTCGATGGCGTGCCAGCCCAGAGCGTGCAGCGCCGACACCTGTTGGTCGAGTGCGGCGCCCGCCTCGTCGCCGATGCCCGCGTAGACGATGCCGAAGGGCGCTTCGCTGTCCGCACCGTTCATGGTGTCCGCTCCAGGGGTGTGCGGGTGAAGGCCCGCCGCTTGGCGTCCAGCAACAGGCGGCAGCAGCGCACCTGTTCCTCCAGGTCGGTGTCGCGGCCGGGGGCGCCGCTGCCGGCGTAGCGCCGGTAGGCGCGCGTGAAGAAGGTGCCGAGCGCCTCGTCCTGGACGACCTCACGGACCGCCGCGTCGCCACGGCCGTTCGCGTGGGTGACTCTGAGCTGGCCGTAGTCGTCGTCCTGCCCGATCGGGTAGTCGGCCGTGATGCCGCCTGCGGTGAACGACAGAACCACACGCCGCTGCCGGACGGGGGAGGTGAGGTCGGAGTCGATGACGGTGCGCACTCCCTTGTCGTGATGATGCAGTGTCAGGTGGGCGGATCCCATGCGCCGCACCACCTCCCCGCCCAGGTCGAGGTCCGTGGCCCGGGCGCTGACCACTTCGGCGTCTCCGGCCAGCCGCAGCGCCAGGCCGAGCGCGTGCGGTATCTCGACGTCGAAGGCGGACTCGTGGCTGCGGCTGGTCGAGGACCGGCGGAAGCGGGGCTTGTGCTGGGTGATGCTCACCGTGTGCAGCCGGCCCAGGTCACCGCCCTGGATCAGCGCGACCAGCCGGTCCGTCAGTGTGGAGTGCAGCCAGGGAGCGACCACGCACAGCCGCAACCCGTGGTCGCGGCTGATGCGCAACGTCCGCTCCAGCTCGTCCTCGTCGGCCGCCAGCGGCTTTTCGACGATGACGCGGGTGAACCCGAGTGCTGCCACCTCGCGCAGCACATCCGCCCGTACCGCGGGCGGTGTGCACAGATGGACCACGGTGCTCTGCGGTGCGAGCCGGTCGCGGGCCTGGCGCAGGGTGCGCAGCACGGTGACGGGTGGTCCCTGCGGATGTCCGCGGGGGGCGTTCGGGTCGACGGCGACGACGGGTGCGCGGCACACGCGCAACCGCGTGAGAACGGGCAGGTGCAGCCCCAGGCCGGCCCGGCCGAGGCCGATGACAAGTGCGTCGAGCATAAGAGGCCCATGCATCGCGAGCGGAAAAGGCCCTGGCGGCGGACCGGCACACCCGTGCTTCCGGTGTGCCGTCGCCGTTCGGGCGGAGGGAATCGGTCAGGCCGAGAAACTGCCTGCGCCGTGGATGTGGCTGCCGTAGCCCGGCTGGATTTCGAGGTACGGCCCCCAGCAATGCGGAAGGGTGTAGATCCTGATGGGCTGGTCGGTCAGGTTGTCGATGACATGGGCCAGGGGCGGCATGTTGTGGCAACCGACTGGATCGTCGTAGTGCGTCAGGGGCGTGGCTTCGGTCTCGAACACCACCACTTGACCGCCTTGGGCGTTGGCCGGTGCGGCGTTCATGACCAGTGCGCCGATGGCGAGCACGGCAGCTGCTACCGCACGTCGCATGGTTCCTCCTCCTTGACGAGCTTCTCTCCGAGCGCCCGCCGGACGGGGCCGCAGTGCGCCGCGGCCCCGTCCGTCCACGGGGGGGGCAGAGCTTGTCAGCGTTCCAGCGTCACGTGGTAGAGACCGGGGTGCAGAGCGACGATGTGCGCTTGTCCCGAGGCGCCGTCGTACGCACCGGTGCCCCCGCTGATCACACCCTCGAAGGAGTACGGGTAGGCGGTCGGGTTGTCGGGGATGGGGGCCTCGGCGTTGATGAACAGCTGCCCGTCCGGCAGGTTGACCGTGGTGGTGCACTGAACCGTCGTGCTGGTGGGCGTGACCGCGTCCTCGTCGCAGTGGTCGACGGCCGTTCCGATCCGGGCGCCGCTGTCGTCGGTGACGACGCCGTTGCCCACGAAGCGGTCACCGAGCTCCGGGTTGCCCGGAATGGTGGTATGGGTGAAAGCGATGGTGAAGCCTGTGTCCCCGGGAGCCGCGAGGGCGGCCGGCGCGCCGGCACCGATGGCCGCCACGGCCGCGAAGACGGCTGCGGCGATGCCGACACCCAGGCGCTTCTTGTTCCTGTGGATGTTCTGCATTGTTCCTCCTGGCTGAAGAGAATGAACAGTGCGTGCAGGCTCAGTGGGAAGATAACTGTCGAGCCGGGTCTCATCTGCCCGTCTCGAAGCTGCGGAAGCGGAAATCGAAAGGCGCCGTGACGATCTCGCGAAAGATTTTCGTCAGGCTCAAACCCCCGAATTCATGCACTCCACCGAAAAACAGAAACCCCCCGACTCTCCGGAAAAGGATTTCCCGGTTCCGAGCCGTTTCTTGCATTCACCACACTGTCAGAGCGTCAGGAGCGGTGACAATGGGTGACGAGGCAAGCTACCTCGGTCGAGTGAATCGGACAATCATCATATGAACGCGAGCGCGGACTGCAATTCCGCCACCTCCGAAAACGGCGTCCGGAATTAGCCCTTCCTCACCGCAGTGCGACATGTCAAGATCGGTTGGTCAGTCCGATCGGGGGCACGGAATCGGTATCCCCGAAAAGCCCACGGACTCGTTCCGTGGGCGGGATGAGCCGTTTTCCGTGCCGTGACTGTGAGGGCCACGAGAGCAGGGGGACGGCGAATGTCGGTCGAACTCGTAGTGATGGGGCTCGGATACGTGGGCCTGCCACTTGCATGCAGTGCGAGCAGAGCCGGACTTTCCGTGGCGGGATTCGACACCGATTCCCGCGTCGTGCGGCAACTCTGCGCCGGCCGCTCCCCCGTGCACCACGTCACCGACGCGGACGTACAACGACTTACGGCCGAGGGCTTCGTCGCCACCACCGACCCGGCGGTCCTGGCGCGGGCGGAGGCGGTCGCGGTGTGCGTACCGACCGGCCTCACCGCCGACGGAACGCCCGATCTCGGCCCGCTGACCACCGCATGCCGCACGGCCGCCGACCAGGTCGGCAAGGACACCCTCGTCGTGATCGAGTCGACGACGTTCCCCGGCGCCACCGAAGAGCTCGTACGGCCGATCCTGGAGGCGCGCGGATTCACCGTGGGCACCGACATCCACCTCGGATACTCACCGGAGCGGATCGACCCCGGCAACCCGGCCTTCGGCATCACCAACACACCCAAGATCACCAGCGGTTCCACGGAGCTGTGCGCGAAACGCTGTACAGCCCTGTACGAGCGCTTCGTCGACGCCGTGGTGCACGCCGCCGGCACGAAGGAGGCGGAACTGGCCAAGCTGCTGGAGAACACCTACCGCAACATCAACATCGCGTTGGTCAACGAGTTCGCCGTGTACTGCCACGCCGTCGGCGCCGACGTGTGGAACGTCGTCGAGTGCGCCGCCACCAAGCCCTTCGGCTACCACCCCTTCCACCCGGGACCCGGCATCGGCGGCCACTGCATCCCCGTGGACCCCGAGTACCTCCTCCACCACGCACACGACAAGGGCCTCGGCTTCGACCTGGTCCGCGCCGCCCAACGCACCCACCACGCGATGCCACGGCACGTCGTCCAGCGTGCACAGACCCTGCTGGAGAGCACCGGAACGCCCGTGCGCGGAGCCTCGGTGGTACTGCTCGGTGTCACCTACAAGCCGGACACCGACGACCACCGGCACTCACCGGCGACCCACATCGCGCAGGAACTCGCCGCGCTCGGCGCGCGGGTCAGCTACCACGACCCCTACACCCACGACTTCACCCTCGCCGACGTGCCCCTCCCCCGCCGGCCGGACCCGCTGAACGCCGCCCGCTGCGCCGACCTGACGATTCTCCTCCAGGGTCATCGCGCGTACGACCTCACCGAACTCGCCGGCACGGCCCGCCTCCTCTTCGACACGACCGGCCGCGTACCGGGGGACCGGGCCGTCCGGCTCTGAAACCTCGACGCCCCTCGGTCATGTCCGAGACAACCCGCGGCGTCGCAGCCTCACCCTTCACCGCTGCGCCGGCCCGGCGCCGTGTGCCGCATCACCCGCCCACAGATGCAGGGCGGTTTCGAGACCGGTGACGGCAGCGGTGTCGGTGGTGTCGCAGGCCCAGACGACCACCCCGTCCGGGCGTACCAGCAGCCCGGCCGGCGTCGTCGCGTGGTCGTCGGTCACGCCGGTCACACGCCCGGCCCAGGCCGCGGCGAGGCGGGCGAAGGCACCGTCCGGAGTGCGGTCGAGCAGCAGGAATCCGCCACCGTGACCGTGGTCGACGAGACGGGAGCCGTCCCTCAGCCACAGGTCGGGGGCGTACCGCCCGACCAGCGGATGATCGCCGGGCAGGTCGACGCGCTGTGTGACGCCGGAGATCTTCTTGACCGCGTAGGTCGCGCCGGCCCGTGTGCTCAGCAGATCGGCGACGACCTGACGGAGCGCGGCCGACTTCGGGTCCCCGCGCATCACCCCGGTCTGGGCCCGCGTCCAGTCCAGCACCCAGGCGCCGAGGGGACGGCGCTCGGCGTCATAGGTGTCGAGCAGCCCTTCGGGGGCCCACCCTGCGACCACGGCACCGAGCTTCCAACCGAGGTTCATCGCGTCGCCGACCCCGAGATTGAGCCCCTGCCCGCCGAACGGCGAGTGCACGTGCGCGGCGTCACCGGCCAGCAGCACCCGCCCCGACCGGTAGGCCGCGGCCTGGCGGGCGTTGTCGCTCCAGCGGGTCGCGGCGCCACGCAGCGCGGTCAGCGTGACATCGGTGCCCGAGACCCGGCGCAGACTGGCCTGCACCTCTTCGAGGGTGACCGGCACCATGGGGGTCCCCCCGCGCGAGCGAGGCCGAGCGTGGGCGAGGGGGGCGGGTGCGCCGTCGAACTCCACGGTGACCACCCGCCCGGGCTGAGGCCCGCAGCGGTACGCACCCCGGGTCGACCACACCCATCCGGGCGCGAGCTTCTCGGGATCGGCGATGTCGACGACCGCCAGGCGCCCGGTGAGTTCGGGGTCGGTACCGGGGAAGTCGATGCCCGCGAGACGGCGTACGGCGCTGTGCCCGCCGTCGCACCCGACCAGCCACCCGGTGCGCACCGGGCCGGCGGTGGTGCCGACGAGTACGCCGTCGCCGGTGTCCTCGAACGCGGTGACCTCCACCCTGCGACGCACCGGTACGCCGAGACGCGTCGCATGCTCGGTCAGCAAGCCCTCCAGCTCGCGCTGCGGCACCATCTGCGCGCCGCCGACCGCGGCATGCGCGGCGAGGTCGGCATCGGACCAGTCCACGAGGCCGGCGTCGAGGACCATTCCGGCGAAATGCCCGGTGAACCGCGTCTCGTGGGCCCGCGGGCGGTCACCGGACGGCCGGTCGCCGGTCGCGGGAGCGAACGAGCCCATCCGGTCCAGCACCTCCCGCTGCACTTGTTCGGCGGCGGGCAGCAGACCGCGGCGGTCGAGGGCCTCGGCCGTCGGCACGTTGATGGCTCCGGCCTTCATCGCCCGGTCCGGCTCCGCCCGTCGTTCGAGTACCTGCACCGTCGCCCCGGAGAGCGCCAGTTCGGCGGCGAGCACGAGGCCCACCGGCCCGGCGCCGACCACGGTCACGTCCACATCCGCGCCCACGTCCATGTCCTGGTTCACATCCACTCGGTTCACATCCCCTGTCACGAACGGTGTTCTACAAACGAACACCGTTCGTGTCAAGTTATGATGGCCGGGTGAACCCGAGAGAGCGACGTGCGGCGCGCCATCAGCCGCCGAACCCCGAGGCCGCGACCGACGCCCGACCACGGCGCCGCAAGGCCCCGATCACCGTGGAACAGGTCGTCGACACCGCGCTGGGCGTCGTTGCCACAGAGGGCTACGAGGCGCTGACCATGCGCCGGCTGGCCGGCGCGCTCGACACCGGACCCGCCTCGCTCTACGCCCACGTGGTCAACAAGGCCGACCTCGACGAGCTGCTCATCGGGCGGCTGTGCGCCGGGCTCGTACTGCCCGCCCCCGACCCCGCGGCCTGGCGGGAGCAGATCCGCGGTGTGTGCGCCCAGATGCGCGAGCAGTACCTGAAGTACCCCGGGATCTCCCGCGCCGCGCTCGCCATGGCGCCCACCGACCTCCAGACCATGCGTGTCACCGAAGGCATGCTGGCCATCCTGCTCGCCGGCGGCGTCCCCCCGCAGGCCGCGGCCTGGGCGATCGACGCCCTCCTGCTGTACGTGGCCGCCTACTGCCTCGAAGTGTCCGTCGCGCGCCGGCGAGCGGCGGACGACGACACCGCCTGGGTCCTCGACCGCGACGAGCTGACGCGCCGGTTCACCGCCCTGCCCGTCGAGACCTTCCCCCACACCACCCGCCACGCCGCCGAGCTCACCGCCGGCGAGGGCCACGACCGGTTCGACTTCACCCTCGGCGTGCTGATCGACGGCCTCGCACACCGCTGAACCGAGGGCGTTTGCGGCCGCCGGGCCCGATGCGCGTCCGGCCGCGGGACCCGTCGCCGTATCGGCTGCGCCGCCGTGGGCGTGGCGGACGTACGGCGTGCAGGACGACCTCATGGTCTGCATGGCCCAAGGTGTCACCGGCCTCCGGCCCTGGGTCGCGACGCGGGCGGTTTCGCGCCCGGCGGGCGATCCTGGTGAGCGAGCGGTGCTGCGCGGAAGCAGTGCTGCGAGGAGGCCAGGAGGCGCGCCCCGGTGATCGCCGTCAACCCGTTGAACAGCGCCTCGGTGCTGGCCGCCTTCGGCGCGCTGGGCGTCCTGGTGGTGCTCTTCGCGGAGTCCGGACTGCTGGTCGTCGGCTTCGTCCTGCCCGGTGACACGCTGCTGTTCCCGGCCGGGGTGCTGTGCGCCGGCAGCGCGCACCAGCCGCCCCGCCTCGCGCTGTGGCAGGTGCTGGTGTGCGCCGCCGTCGGGGCGGTGGCCGGCGGGCAGGTCGGCTATCTGATCGGCCGCCGTGGCGGGCGGGCGCTGCTGGCCCGCACCTCCAGCCGCCGGGTGAAGGCGACGGCCGCCCGCGCCGAGCAGCTGCTCGCGCGCTACGGCTATGGGAAGGCGCTGGTCATCGGCCGGTTCGTGCCGCTGCTGCGGACGGTCCTGCACCCCGTGGCCGGTGCGCTCGGGGTGCCTGTCCGCACCTTCACGCCGTGGCAGACCGTGGGCGGCGTGCTGTGGTCACAGACGCTGGTCCTCGCCGGTTACAGCCTGGGGGCGTCGGTCCCGCACATCGACGACTACCTGCTGCCGCTCGTCGCGGTGGTCGTCGCCGCGTCGATGGTGCCGTTGCTGATCGAGGCGTACCGCCACCGGCGCGAGAGCAGACCGGGCCGGGCCTCGCGCCGGAGCCGTTGATCGGGCGAGGCTTCCCGCACCCCCTTCGGGGCGTCTCAGACGTCCGTTCCTCGATACGTGACCCGGCCCCCGACCACCGTCAGCACGACCGGCAGATCCGCCAGATCCGTGTCGGCCACCGCCAACGGATCGTCGGCCAGGACCGTGAGGTCGGCGCGGTGTCCCACGGAGATCGCCCCCGCCCGCGTCTCCTCCCCCGCCGCCCAGGCCGCGTTGACCGTCATGCCCCGGAGCGCCTGGAGCGGGGTGAGGGCCTGGGCCGGGCCGTGCGGGGGCAGGGAGAGGTCGGCGGGGCGGCGGTGGCGGGCGCCGGCCATGACCTTCAGCGGCGGGTACGGCGCGATGGGCCAGTCGGAGCCGAGCACGATCCGCGCCCCGGCCTCCCAGAGGTCACGGCAGCGGAACGCCCGCCCGGCACGCTCCTCGCCGAGCCGGCGCGACCAGTTGTCGGTGTGGTCGGCACGCGTGAACTCGCAGCAGTGCGTGGGCTGCATCGACGCGGCCACGCCGAGCGGCGCGAACCGCCGTACGGTGTCGTCCGGGACGGTCTCGACGTGCTCGACGCGGTGGCGTACCGGCCGCGCGGCATCCGGCCCCTCCCCTCGCCTCTGCGCCTGGCCCTCCGCCTGCGCCTTCGCCACGGAGTCGAGGACATGGCGCACCGCCGCGTCGCCGATCGCGTGCGTGGCCGTCGGCACACCGGCGCGGTGCAGGGCCGTGACGACCTGGGTGTGGCGCCGCGGGTCGGGCCAGTGGGCGTGGGCCGACTCGCCGTGGCAGTCGGGTGTCTCCAGCCGGGCGGTGCCGTTGTCGATCGTGCCGTCCACGAAGAGCTTCACGCCGGCCACCCGCCACAGGGCGCCGCCGGTGCCCTGTGGCGGGTGGCCGGCGACGGCGTCGTCGTCCGTCTCCGGCCGGCACCACGGTGCGACCCGCAGCCGCAGGGGCAGGGCGTCCTCGGCCTCCAGCGCCGCGCAGACCGCGAGGCTGTCCCCGTTCGCGTCCATCGCGTGGCCGCCGGTGAGGCCGGACGCGGCCATGGCGTGCAGCACCTCGGCGGTCCGGGCGCGCACCTCGGCCTCGGTGGGCCGGGGTGCGACGGCCTCGACGAGTTCGCAGGCCGCGTCCTCCAGCAGCAGTCCGGTGGGGCGGCCGGCGGCGTCGCAGACGATCTCGGAGCCCTGGTCGAACGAGCGCGGGCCGTCGATGCCGGCCAGCTCCAGCGCGCGTTCGCCGGCGAGCGCCGAGTGCGCGTCGAACAGATCGATGAGGGCGGGTACGCCGTCGAGGACGGGGCCGAGGGCCGCGGTGCCGACAGGAGCGGTGCCGAAGGCGTTCGGGTCCAGGCCCCAGCCGCGCACCCAGCCGCCCGGCGGCAGGGTCCGTACCGCCTCGGCGTGCGCGCCGCGCACGGCGTCCAGGTCGCGGCAGCCGGACAGGTCGGCGCCCATGGTGCGCTCGGCGCCGGAAACCGGGTGCAGATGCCCGTCGGTCAGGCCCGCGGTGACCACCGCGCCGCGCAGGTCCACGACCGTGCTGCCGACTCCGGCGAGCGCGCGGGCCGCCCGGCCGTCGCCGAGGAACTGATCCGGCCGTCCTGCGCGGCGAGCGCGGTGTGCGGCAGGACGCGGCCCGTGGCGGGGTCGAGCAGCCGGGCGGAGAGCAGGACGAGGTCGGCGGCGGGCACGGGGGCTCCCTCACGGCGGTGACGGCGAGAACAGCGATGAGGGCAAGAACAGGGGAGGGCGGGACGCTCAGGTGGTGTGGTCCAAGATGCCGGGCGGCAGGCCCAGTTCGTGTTCCGCGGTGGTGAGCGGCATGCGGAGCACCGCGGCCGGCCGCTCGGGGGTCGCGGTGTTGGCGTGGGCGCCCAGGCCGTCGAGGACGACGAGGATCTGGACGGTCGGCATCCGCATCCGCCGCTCGCTCGGCGTCCTGGTCGACGGCACCGTCTCCGTCTCGCTGACCCTGTACGCACTGCTCGTCTCGGACTTCCTCGACACCGTCGGCAACGTGCTCCAGCTGACGGTGGTCCTGCTCGGACCGAGCGCGGCCGTGTACGCCACCGACATCCTGCTGCGCCGCAACCGCTACGACGGCCTCGCGCTCGGCGGCGAGAGCCGCACCAGCCCCTTCTGGTACACCGGCGGGGTCGACTGGTCCGGGGCGCTGGCCCTCGGAGCCGGCGTGACCGCCGCCGCGCTGTGCGTCGACACCGTCTGCACCGGCCCCGTGGCCGCCGCCCTCGGCGGCATCGACCTGGCCCTGCCGGCCGGCCTGGCGGTGTCCGCGGCCGTCTACGCGCCGCTCATGCGCACGCTCCGCGTCACCGGCCGAGGGCGAAGTCGGCTGCGACGCCGAGGCATTCAGCGCGGGGTGCCGCCCTTGCGGCGCTTGCGGTTCGGGCGGTGGGGGCGGTGGACGGCGGCCAGCTCCCCGATCGCGGCGCGGACATGGGCCGGGTCGCCCTTGCGGGAGCCTCCCGCGCACCACCAGGACGGCCGCCCGTCGACGTCCCTCGGGTGCATGCCCAGGTCGTGGACGGTGCAGACCGGCCACACCCGCCACAGCCGCTCGCTCACCGTCTCCTGGGCGGCGTCGGCGACGGCCGTCAGTGCCTCGGCGGCCGACTCGTACGGCATCAGGGGGTTGCCGTGCGCCTCGCCGTCGGTGAGGGCCACGTAGACCTGCTCGTCCAGGTCCGCCGTCTCCGGGTAGACCGTCAGCCGCAGCGGGCGCTGCTCGGGGACCGTCGCCGCCAGATCCCGGTTGACGGCGGCCAGCGCCTCGTCCCACAGCGGGTACTGGCCGACGGGCACCCGGCGCGGCTCGGGCGGCCGGAAGGAGGCAGACATACGCGCATCCTGTCAGACGGGCGACCGGCCGGATCGAACCCGTTCGAGGCGGCGAACGCCGCCTTCTGGACGCCTCTGTGACGAGCCGTGAGACTGGGCCGTGTACGGCGCCCCGGCGCCCCGCTCTTCAGGACGGTGACCATGGAAGAGGAAGTCCCCCGCGTCGAACTCACCCGGCGGGCCGCAGAGCTGGTGCGGCAACTGCGCGCCGCCCACGGGCCGCTGATGTTCCATCAGTCCGGAGGCTGCTGTGACGGCAGCGCGCCCATGTGCTACCCGGACGGCGAGTTCCGCACCGGCGACTCGGACGTGCTGCTGGCGGAGCTGTCGGTGGACGGCGTGGCGGAACCCGTCACCTTCTGGATGTCCCGCAGCCAGTACCAGGCGTGGAGCCACACCCGGCTGATCGTCGACGTCGTGCCCGGACGGGGCAGCGGCTTCTCGCTGGAGGCACCCGAGGGGGTGCGTTTTCTCACTCGTTCTCGCGTAGTCGAGGCCTAGTCGGCCCGCCGTCCCCCCGCTTCTGCTCAACTGCCCCTGAACCCCTTGGAACACGGGGCTCCACAAGGACAGTTGACGAGTCATCAGGGGGCATGGTGGCAGGACGAAGCAGGCGTACGACAACGGCGAGAGCGGTTCTCACGGTGGTCACCGCGTTCGGTGTGCTGGCCGGTGCGGCCCTGACGGGGGCGGCACCGGCCGCTGCCGTACCGGCGGGCACGCGGATCGCGCCCGGGGTCACCTACCGGCAGTTCGACGTCCGGGCGGCCGCGGGTCCGACGCACGTCCATCTGCTCACCGTCGACCTGGGCGATCCGCACGTCCGCGTGGATCTGCTGTACCCGGGCAAGGTGGCGGCACGAGCCACCGTCTCCGGGATGGCGGACGCGGCCGGGGCGGTCGCGGGGGTCAACGGTGACTTCTTCAACATCACCGAGACCCAGCACCCGGGCGTGCCCGCCACCGGCGCGAGTGTCGGCCCGGCGATCGCCCACGGGCTCGTGCTCAAGTCGGCGGTGCCGGACGGCCAGCGGTTCGGGCCCGCGCTGCCGCCGGGCACGAACACCCGGGACGTCTTCGGTGTCGGTGTCGACCGGCGGGCCCGGATGGACCGGCTCTCCCTGACCGGCGCCGTCCGCTCCCCGCAGGGCCGGTTCCCGCTGCGGGGCCTGAACCAGTACGCCCTCCCGGAGAACTCCGTCGGCGCCTTCACCTCGCGCTGGGGCAGCGCCTCGCGCGAGCGCGCGGTCTGCGGCACGGACACCGAACGCTCGGCGCCGTGCAGCACCGACACCCACGAGGTGCGGATCCGGTCCGGCCGGGTCGTCTCCGCCTCCGACGCCCCGGGCAGCGGCGCGATCCCGGCGGACACCACGGTCCTGGTCGGCCGCGAGGAGGGCGCGCGGCAGCTGCGCAAGCTCTCCGTCGGCGAGCGGGTGACCGTGACGCACACCCTGGTGGCGGCGTCGTCCGGGGTGCCGTACGCGTTCGCGATCGGCGGTTTCCCGGTGCTGCGGGACGGCCGGGAGCTGTCCGGGCTGAACGACGTCGCCTCGGCGGTGCGCACAGTCGTGGGCTTCACGGACGGCGGACGGCGGATGCTGATCCTGGCGCTGGACGGCGCCGCCGCCTACCGGACCGGGATGACGGTCGCCGAGGAGGCGGCCACCATGCGTGCGCTGGGCGCCTCCGACGCGTTCAACCTCGACGGCGGCGGTTCGACGGAGATGGTCACCCGGGTCGCAGGCGCCCGTACGGTGACGGTCCGCAACCATCCGAGCGGCGGCGCCGAGCGGCCCGTCGCGAACGGCATCGGCGTCTTCGCGGGCCCATGACCGGCCCGCGCCTCAGGGGTGCAGGCTGCTGACCAGTTCGGCGGTCGCGGTGAGCCCGGTGTTGATGGTGGGCCCCATGCTGGAGCCGGCCATGAAGAAGCCCAGCACCATGCAGACCAGGGCATGCGAGACCTTCAGCCCGCCGTTGCGCATGAAGATCACGGCCAGAATCATGAGCAACAGCACCACAGAGATGGAAACGGCCATCGGGAACCTCCTCCGCCACGCCCCTTGAGCGGCGTTTCGGCCGCAAGTGTGGCGTAGCGGAGGGTTGGTCCGGGCGGCTGACATGTCCCCCGATCGAGTGGTGTCACGCCGTGGGGCGGGCGTCGAGGAAGGCCTCCAGGCCGGCGAGGTCGTCGGTGTTGAGGTAGTCGACGCCGGCGGCGAGCAGTTCCGTCCACAGGGCGTCGCGGGCCGGGCCCGCGGCGTCCGGGGTGGCCCAGAACCGCACCAGCTGCCCGTGCGCGTGGGCGGCGGCGGTGATGCTCCGCAGCTTCCGCCGCTCGGCGCCCGGGAACGTGCCCTCCCCGGTCCAGGTGAAGTTCGTCGTCCAGTTGTCGCTGATCAGCGGGATGAAGGAGGCCGGGGCGGTGCTGCCGAGGTCGGTGAGCCGGCCGTCGTAGAAGGCGCGCCGCTCCGTCTGCGCCGCCATGGGGATGCGGGCGGCGCGGTCGCCGGAGACGACGGCGGTGACCGGTCCGGGGTGGATACGCCCGTGCGCGTAGCGGCTGAACAGGTGCGGGTGGCGGCGCAGATGGCGATCGAGTTCGAGGTACGTCGAGGAGCCCTCGGTCTTGATGTCGATCAGCAGTTGGAGCGGTCGGCGCCACCCCCGGTACACCGGGCCGTGCTCGGCCCGCACGCGCGCGGCGAGGGGGTCGAGGTAGAGGGATTCGAGGGTGCGGGTCGGGTTCAGCTCGGAGCTGTCGTGACCGATGAGGAGTTGGTCGCCGACGAGGAAGATGTCGGCCTCGACGCTGTTGAAGCGGTGACCGAGCGCGTCGAACAGGGGGTGCGGGTGCTCGTAGTCGTTGTGGGCGTGCGCGTTCCACAGCGGGTGCGGGCCCCGGTGCGCGGCGGCCGCCCGGGCCGGTACGGCGGGCAGGGCGACCGCGCCGGCGAGGGCGGCGCCGAGGGTGGTGAGGGCTCTGCGTCGGGTGGTGAGGGCCATGCGCTGCCTCCCTTGAGGTGCCGGAGGGGACCGGGGAGATTATGCGTGCCCTCGCCACTCAACGACCCTGATCCGGCGGGGAGTTGGCGCGATATTCACTTCTCCGGAGCAGCGGCCCGCAGTGAAGCCCGCCCCGGTGGGGCGGGCTTCACGCGGCTGACGTCAGGGTGCCTGGAGGTCGACCAGCCCGGCCAGCGCCGAGCGATGCGCGCCCGCCGTGCCGTACGCGATCGAGTCCGCCTTGGCCCGCTTGAGGTACAGGTGGATCGGGTGCTCCCAGGTCATCCCGATCCCGGCGTGCAGCTGCAGCGCCTCCTCGGCGGCGTGGACGGCGACGGGGGCGGCGTACGCCTGCGCGACCGCGACCGAGATCTCCGTGTCCTCGCCGGAGGCCAGCGCGTCGGCGGCGGCGCGGGCGGCTGCCCGGAGGTTGACCATCTCCAGCCACAGCTGGGCGAGCCGGTGCTTGAGCGCCTGGAAGCCGCCGACCGGCCGGTTGAACTGCTTGCGCTCCTTGAGATAGCGGACCGTCTCGGTCAACAGCCAGTCGGCGACGCCCAGTTGCTCGGAGGCGAGCAGCCCGGCGGCGGCGCGCAGGGCACGCCGTACGGCGGGTTCCGCGTCGCCGACACGGCGGCCGGGGGCGGCGTCGAAGGTCACCGTGGCGAGCGGCCGGGTCAGGTCCAGGGCGACCTGCGGGGTGACGGTCACGGCGTCGGCGGTCACGGCGTACAGGCCGCCGTCGTCGGCCGGGACCAGCAGCACATCGGCCGCGGCCGCGTCGGCGATGCCGGTCAACTCGCCGTGCAGGGTGCCGTTCTCGACGCGTACGGCCGTGGCGGTGGCGCCCGGTGCCGTGTGCAGGGCGACCGCGAGGGCGCCGATGGTGCGGCCGGAGGCCAGCCGTTCCAGCAGCTCCCCGTCGCCGCAGGCGAGCAGGGCCTCGGTGGCCACGACCGCGCTGGTGAGGTACGGCACGGGCGCCACGGCCCGGCCCAACTCCTCCAGTACGACGGCGACTTCGCGGTGCGAGGCACCCTGGCCGCCCTGTGCCTCGGGCACCAGGAGGCCGGCCAGACCCATGCCGTCGGCGAGCAGCTTCCACAGGGCGAGGTCGTGCGGGGCGTCCGACTCGGTGCGGGCGATGACGTCGGCCGGGGCGCAGTGGTCGGTGAGCAGGTCCCGTACGGCGGCCCGCAGCGCCTCTTCCTCCTCGGAGTAGAGGAGATCCCGCTGTGTGCGCTGTGTGGTCATCGGGCCAGGTCCTTCCACGCGACGTCCTTGTCGGTGCGCGGCTCGGCGGGCAGGCCGAGGACGCGCTCGGCGACGATGTTCAGCAGGACCTCGCTGGTCCCGCCCTCGATGCTGTTGCCCTTGGCGCGCAGATAGCGGTAGCCGGCGTCACGGCCCGTGAAGTCGACGAGCTCGGGGCGGCGCAGGGTCCAGTCGTCGTACAACAGGCCCTCCTCGCCTCGGAGTTCGACCTCCAGGCCGCTGATCTCCTGGTTGAGGCGGGCGAAGGCGAGCTTCATGCCGGCACCCTCGGGGCCGGGCTGGCCGGCGACGAGCTGCTGGCGCAGCCGCTCGGCGGTGAGGCGGGAGACCTCGGCCTCGACCCACAGCTTCAGCAGCCGCTGGTGGAGGTCGTGGGTGCGCAGTTCCGGGCGTTCGCGCCAGGTCCCCGCGACCGGCCCGATCATGCCGCCCTCGCGGGGCAGCCGCATGCCGCCGATGGCCACGCGCTCGTTGTTGAGGGTGGTCTGCGCGACCCGCCAGCCGTCGCCGATCTCGCCGAGGCGGCGGGAGTCGGGGATGCGGACGTCGGTGAGGAAGACCTCGTTGAACTCGGCCTCGCCGGTGATCTGGCGCAGCGGCCGGACGTCGACGCCCGGGTCGGTCATGTCGCACAGGAAGTAGGTGATGCCCGCGTGCTTGGGCACGTCCGGGTCGGTGCGGGCGATGAGGATGGCCCAGCGGGCGTTGTGCGCGCCGGACGTCCACACCTTCTGCCCGTTGACCACCCAGTCCTCGCCCTCCCGGACGGCCCGGGTGCCGAGCGCGGCGAGGTCGGAGCCGGCGCCGGGCTCGCTGAACAGCTGGCACCAGACCTCCTCGCCGGTCCACAGCGGCCGCAGATAGCGCTGCTTCTGCTCCTGCGTGCCGTACTTGAGGATGGTCGGCGCGGCCATGCCGAGCCCGATGCCGTTGCGACGCGCGTCGTTGTCGGGGGCGCCGGCGACCTCCAGCTCGGCGTCCACGGCGGCCTGGAGGTGGCGGGGCGCGCCCAGTCCGCCGAGGCCCTCGGGATAGTGGACCCAGGCGAGGCCCGCGTCGAAGCGGGCCCGCAGGAACTCCAGCCGGTCGGTGCTCGCGACCGGGTGGCGGTCCAGCAACTCCCGTGTGCGGCGGACCAGTTCGTCGGCGTCGGTCATGCTGCTCCCCCCATCACCACGGCGATCCGGCCGGTGGAACGGCCGTCCGCCACCTTCTGCACGGCGGTGGCGGCCTCGCCGAGCGGCACCCGCTCGCTCACCAGCGGCTTGATCGCGCCCCGGGCGGCCAGCCCGGTCAGTTCCTCGTGGCAGTGCCCGATGAGCTTGGGGTTCTTGGTGGCGTACAGACCCCAGTGCAGGCCGAGGATCGAGTAGTTCTTCACCAGGGCGTGATTGAGGGCCGGGCTCGGAATGGTGCCGCCGGCGAAGCCGACGACGACGATCCGGCCCTCGAAGGCGACGAGTTTGGCGGACTGGGCGTAGGCCTCGCCGCCGACCGGGTCGTAGATCACGTCGGCGCCCCGGCCGCCGGTGGCCTCCTTCACGGCCGCGACGACGTCGTCGCCGCGCCGGTCGACCACCACGTCGCAGCCCAGCTCCCGGGCGACGGCGACTTTCTCGGCACCGCCGACGACACCGATCACGGTGGCGCCGGCCGCCTTGCCGAGCTGGACGGCGGCGCTGCCGACACCGCCGGCGGCGGCGTGCACGAGCAGGGTCTCGCCCGACTCCAGGTGGGCCCGGCGGTGCAGGCCGAACCAGCCCGTCTGGTAGCCGATGTGCAGCGCGGCGGCCTCGGCGTCGTCCAGCGAGTCGGGGGCGGGCAGCAGCGCGCGGGCGTCGGCGACGGCGTACTCTGCGAAACCGCCGTACGGCAGCGCGGGGTTGGCGATCACCCGGCGGCCGTCCTCGGTCTCGGCGCAGATCTCCACGCCGGGCGTGAACGGCAGCGGCGGCCGTACCTGGTACTGGCCCCGGCACAGCAGGGCGTCCGGGAAGTTGATGTTGGCGGCGCGCACCCGCAGCAGCACCTGGCCGTCGCCGGGCGTGGGCGGCTCCACCTCCGCGAGGCGCATCACCTCGCTCGGCTCGCCGTTCTCGTGCACTTGCCATGCCTGCATGCGGGGCCTCCACGGGACTGCTTCGTCTGACCGGGTCCGACGGCATACTAAGCGGTCGCTTGCCCATCAGGGAACAGCCGGCCGTCAGGAAGCCGCGTCACGTCCGCGTCGACCGGGTTGCTTCCGCGTCGACCGGATCACTTCCGCGTCGGCCGCGCCCGTACGTGCATCCGCTCCCCCTGCGGCCCGAACAGGCTCAGGAACTCCACCGGCCCCTCCCCCGTCGAGCCGAACCAGTGCGGCACCCGGGTGTCGAACTCGGCGGCCTCCCCCGCCGACAGCACCACGTCGTGCTCGCCGAGGACCAGCCGGAGCCGGCCCGACAGCACGTACAGCCACTCGTACCCCTCATGGGTGCGCGGATCCGGCTGCTGCGCGCGCTTCGGTTCGAGCACCTTGAAGGCCTGGAGCCCGCCCGGCTGGCGGGTCAGCGGCCAGTGGGTACGCCCGCCCCGCTCGATCGGCTCGGCCCGCACCCGCGGATCCCCCACCGGGGGCGCGCCGACCAGTTCGTCCAGCGGCACCTGGTGGGCCTGGGCGATCGGCAGCAGCAGCTCCAGGCTGGGCCTGCGCAGGCCGGACTCCAGCCGGGACAGGGTGCTCACGGAGATCCCGGTCGCCTCCGACAGCCCGGCCAGGGTCACCTCGCGCTCCTTGCGCAGGCGCCGCAGCCGGGGGCCGACCTCGGAGAGAACGTCGTCGGTACTCATGCTCGTATTGCAGAATCGGCAAAGACATTTGTCAATACGGCAGGCCCCGGGCCACGGTCGTGCCATGACCGACAACAGCACGTACGAAGTGGTCGTCGTCGGAGGCGGGGCCGCCGGGCTGTCCGCCGCGCTCGTCCTCGGCCGGGCCCGGCGCCGCACGCTGGTCGTGGACGCGGGCGAACCGCGCAACGCGCCGAGCGCGCACATGCAGGGCTATCTGTCCCGCGACGGCATGTCCCCGGCCGAATTCCTGGCGGTCGGCCGCGAGGAGATCGCCCGGTACGGCGTGGAGCTGGTCCGGACCCGGGTGACGGACGCCGCCAGGGACGGCGAGGGCTTCACCGTCCGGCTCGCGCAGGGCCGGACGCTGCACGCCCGGCATCTGGTGATCGCCACCGGACTGAAGGACGAACTGCCCGGGGTGCCGGGGCTGGCGGAGCGGTTCGGCCGGGACGTGGTGCACTGCCCGTACTGCCACGGCTGGGAGGTCCGCGACCGGCCGACCGGAGTGCTCGCGACCTCGCCGCTGAGCGTGCACCAGGCGCTGATGGTCACCCAGTGGTCCGACGACGTGCGGCTCTTCCTGCACGAGGAGGCCGAGTCGGAGCTGACCGACGTCGACCTGCGCCGGCTGGCCGCCGCCCGGGTGGCGGTCGTCCCCGGCAGGGTGACCGGCCTGGTCGTCACCGACGACCGGCTCACCGGAGTCCGGCTGGCGGACCGTACGGTCCACGAGCGCGAGGTGCTCTACGCCGCCCCGCGCGCCGTCCCCCGCAACGACCTGCTGATCGAACTGGGCGCCGAACTGCGCGAGACCCCGTTCGGCAGCTACCCCGTGATCGACGAACGCGGCCTGACCACCGTCCCCGGGCTCTGGGCGGCGGGCAACGCGAGCGGCTTCGCCGAGCAGGTGATCAACGCGGCGAGTCGGGGGTACCGGGCGGGGGCCACGATCAACGGGGAGCTGCTGATGGCGGACCTGGACGCGAGGGTGCGGGTGTAGTCGACGCGACGGTGCAGGTGTAGTCGGCCGGTCTCTGCGTCACCATGGCTGCATGCTGCTGGCCCGGCTCGCCCAGGTGTCCCGGGACGTCGCCGCGACGACGGCGCGGTCCCGCAAGACCGAGCTGCTCGCGGAGCTGTTCCGGGAGACGGCGGCGGACGACGTGCCGATCGTCATCCCGTATCTGGCCGGACGCCTGCCGCAGGGCCGGCTCGGCGTCGGCTGGAAGGTGCTGAGCCACCCGGTGCCGCCCGCCGCCGGTCCCACGCTCACGGTCCGCGAGACCGACGCCCGGCTCACCGGGCTGGGTGCGGTCTCCGGGCCGGGTGCGCAGGCGGAGCGGGCCCGGATCGTCGGCGCGCTGATGGGCGCGGCCACGGCGGACGAGCAGGGATTCCTGCGCGGACTGCTCACCGGCGAGGTCCGGCAGGGAGCGCTGGACGCGATCGCGGTGGAGGGGCTCGCCCGGGCGACCGGCGCGGATCCGGCCGGCGTACGGCGGGCGGTGATGCTGGCGGGGTCCGTGCAGGCGGTCGCCCAGGCGCTGCTCGCGGAGGGGCCGGGGGCGCTGGAGCGGTTCCGGCTCACCGTCGGCCGGCCGGTGCTGCCGATGCTGGCGCGCGGCGCGTCCTCGGTCGCCGAGGCGGTGCGCGCGCTCGGCGCCTGCGCGGTGGAGGAGAAGCTGGACGGCATCCGGGTGCAGGTCCACCGGGACGGCGACACGGTCCGCGTGCACACCCGCGCCCTGGACGACATCACCGACCGGTTGCCCGAAGTGACGTCGGCCGCAAGGGAGTTGGCGGGTGAGCGGTTCGTCCTGGACGGCGAGGTGATCTCCTTCGGCGGCGACGGCCGCCCCCGTTCGTTCCAGGAGACCGCGGGGCGCGTCGGCTCCCGGACCGACGTGGCGAAGGCGGCCGGGGCGGTCCCGGTCTCCCCCGTCTTCTTCGACGTCCTGTCGGTCGACGGCCGCGATCTGCTCGACCTGCCGTTCGCCGAGCGGCACGCGGAGCTGGCGCGGCTGGTGCCCGAGCCGATGCGGGTGCGCCGTACCGTCGCCGCCGGGATCGAGGACATCGCCGAGGCGGAGCGGTTCCTCGCCGAGACCCTGGCCCGGGGACACGAGGGCGTGGTGGTGAAGGCGCTGGACGCGCCCTACAGCGCGGGCCGGCGCGGCGCCGCCTGGCTGAAGGTCAAGCCCGTGCACACCCTCGACCTGGTGGTGCTGGCCGCCGAGTGGGGCCACGGCCGTCGCACCGGCAAGCTCTCGAACCTGCACCTGGGCGCGCGCACCGCCGACGGCGGCTTCGCGATGCTGGGCAAGACGTTCAAGGGCATGACGGACGTGATGCTCGCCTGGCAGACGAAGCGGCTGCGCGAACTGGCGGTCGACGACGCCGACGACGACGTCCGGGTGGTCCGGGTCCGCCCCGAACTCGTCGTGGAGATCGCCTACGACGGCCTCCAGCGTTCCTCCCGCTACCCGGCCGGCGTCACCCTGCGCTTCGCGCGCGTGGTCCGCTACCGCGAGGACAAACGCCCCGAGGAGGCCGATACGGTGGAGGCCCTGCTGGCGGCCCACCCGGAGGTCACACCATGACGGTGCGTGCGACGAGGCGGAGCGCGGGACTGCTGTTGTTCCGGCACTCCGATGACGGACTTCAGGTGTTGCTCGGCCATATGGGTGGCCCCCTGTGGGCGAAGAAGGACGCGGGCGCGTGGACCGTCCCCAAGGGCGAGTACGAAGCCGACGAGCCCGCGTGGGAGGCGGCCCGCCGCGAGTTCCGGGAGGAGCTGGGGATCGCGCCGCCCGACGGGGAGGCCGTACCGCTGGGCGAGGTGGTACAGAGGAACGGCAAGATCGTCACGGCGTGGGCGGTGGCGGCGGACCCGGACCTGTCGGGCTTCAGCCCCGGCGGTTTCACCATGGAGTGGCCGCCGCGCTCCGGCCGGGTGCAGGAGTTCCCCGAGCTGGACCGGGTGGAGTGGGTCGGCCTCGACCGGGCCCGTGCGGTGATCATCGCCGCGCAGGCCGCGTTTCTCGACCGGCTGGCCGAACACACGGGCTGAACGGCGCCGCACGCGTTGCGGACGCCGCGCCCGCGCGCGAAGGTCGAGACAAGCCCGCTCCCAGGGAGGTCAGCCATGCCCATCGCGACGGTGAACCCGGCGAACGGCGAGACGCTCAAGACGTACGAGCCCATGGGCGAGGAGGAACTGGAACGCCGGCTCCAGCTCGCCGAGGCCACGTTCCGCACCTACCGGACGACCACGTTCGCCGAGCGCGCCCGCCTGATGCACCAGGCCGCCGACCTGCTGGACGAGGACCAGCCCGAGATCGGCCGGATCATGACCCTGGAGATGGGCAAACCCCTCAAGCAGGCGCGCTCGGAGGCCGCCAAGTGCGCGAAGGCGATGCGCTGGTACGCCGAGCGCGCCGAGGCGCTGCTGGCCGACGAGGAGCCCGCCGCGTCGGACGTGACGGACTCGGGGGCGTCCCGGGTGCGGGTGCGCTACCGGCCGCTCGGCCCGGTGCTCGCGGTCATGCCGTGGAACTTCCCCCTGTGGCAGGTGGTCCGGTTCGCCGCGCCCGCGCTGATGGCCGGCAACGTGGGCCTGCTCAAGCACGCCTCCAACGTTCCCCAGACGGCCCTTTACCTGGAGGACCTGTTCCACCGGGCGGGGTTCAAGGAGGGCTGCTTCCAGACGCTGCTGATCGGGGCGGGCGCGGTGGACGGCATCCTGCGCGACGAGCGCGTGAAGGCGGCCACGCTGACGGGCAGCGAGCCGGCGGGCCGGGCCGTCGCCGCCACCGCCGGCGAGATGGTCAAGAAGACGGTGCTGGAACTGGGCGGCAGCGACCCGTACGTGGTGCTGCCGTCCGCCGACCTCGACCGCGCGGCCGAGGTCGCGGTGACCGCGCGCGTGCAGAACAACGGGCAGTCCTGCATCGCCGCCAAGCGGTTCATCGTGCACGGCGACGTCTACGACGCCTTCGCCGGGAAGTTCGTCGCGGGCATGGAGGCGCTCAGGATCGGCGACCCGCTGGCGGAGGACACCGACGTCGGCCCCCTCGCCACCGAGCAGGGTCGCGCCGATCTGGAGGAGCTGGTCGACGACGCGAGGCGCAGCGGCGCCGAGGTGCTGTGCGGCGGGCAGCGGCCGGACGGGCCGGGCTGGTACTACCCGCCGACCGTGCTCGCCGGCATCCACCGGGACATGCGCATCCACCGCGAGGAGGCGTTCGGCCCGGTGGCCACGCTGTACCGGGCCGGTGACCTGGACGAGGCGCTGCTCATCGCCAACGACTCGCCGTTCGGGCTGAGTTCCAACGTGTGGACGCGGGACGCGGACGAGGTGGAGCGGTTCGCCCGCGATCTGGAGGCCGGTTCCGTGTTCGTCAACGGGATGACCGCCTCCCACCCCGCGTTCCCGTTCGGCGGGGAGAAACGCTCGGGGTACGGTCGTGAGCTGTCCGGGCACGGAATCCGGGAGTTCTGCAACATCACCACGGTTTGGCAGGGGGCGTGACGGCCGCGGGGCTACCATCCCGTTTGTGAACCGCGAAGTGACTCTGCCCCTGATCGTCGACGACCGCGGGACCCTGCAGGTGGCTGCCGCCGACGTGAGCAAGCTGTTGCGGACCGTGGGCGGGCGCTGGCTGCGGCTGGTGGAGGCCGGGGAGCGGCTGGACGAGGACACGGTCGCGGCGCTGACCATCGAGCTGGCGAAACTCGCGGACCGTATCGACGTGGCGTGCATCGCGCACAGCAGCGGGGCGCCGTAGGGATGCTCAGGCAGATTGCCCGAGCGATTCCCAGAACATGCTCTCGTACGTTTGCAGCAGCGTTCCGTACGTGTTCGCGTCGGCCGTGCTCAACGTGCCCTCGTCCAGGCCCGCCTGCACCGCGGCCCTCGCCTGTTCGTCCAGGTCCGGCGCCGGTGCCGCGAAGAAGTCGAAGAAGGCGCAGGCGTCGTCCGTGAAGCCGTAGCGCGTGCGCAGACCGTCGGCGATGCGGGCGCAGTAGCCGCCCCAGGCCGAGAAGTTGGCCGTCAGGGCCAGGACCGTGTCCGTGGGGGACGCGTTGAGGGCGAGCCAGGAGACGTAGGCGGGGTAGGCCTGGCAGCCCGGCAGCGGGACGTACGCGCGTGCACGCTCCTCCGTCACGCCGCAGGCCCGGGCGAGGGCCGTCAGATGCCCCGCGGCCAGTTCCTCGCCCGTCGCGAGGGTGGTGAAGTAGGCCGCGGCCGCCGGGTCCGCGCGCTTCGCCAGGTGCTGGAAGGCGCGGCGGTCGGCCGGGATCACCCACCGCTGTTCCAGGGCGAGGCGGGCCAGTGCCTCGGGGGGCGCCGTGCCGCGCTCCACGAGCGGGACGAAGCGGTTGGCCGCCGGGTCCGGGGCCAGTGCCCGGGTGGTCGTCCGGAGCAGCTCTGCGGCCGGGTCCGTCATGGTGTTTCCTCCCTCGCGCGACGTGCGGCTTCGTCTCAGACCCTGACACGGTGTCCCCGGTCTGGAGTAGTCCGGCGCGAGATCGCCGCCCCCACGGGTGATCGTGGATGGACCACCTCCTGAGGTGAACCACCTTCTGACCGGCGGGCGAAGGCCTTCCGGAAGGCTGAAAGCAGGCGCGGTTCATGGCGACTTTGTGCAGACCGGCAGTGTCGGTTCCGGAACACGTGATCACGATGGAGGAGACGCTGGAGCTGGCGCGCTCCCGTCACGCGGACCACCCACAACTCCCGCTCGCCCTGCGGCTGATCGAGAACACGGGCGTCAAGACCCGGCACATCGTGCAGCCCATCGAGGAGACCCTGAAGCACCCCGGCTTCGAGGAGCGCAACAAGCTCTACGAGGCCGAGGCCAAGGCCAGGGTCCCCGCGGTGATCCAGCGGGCGCTCGACGACGCGGAACTCCTCACCACGGACATAGACGTGATCATCTACGTCTCGTGCACGGGCTTCATGATGCCCTCGCTCACGGCGTGGCTGATCAACGAGATGGACTTCGACCCCACGACGCGGCAGCTCCCCATAGCCCAGCTGGGCTGCGCGGCCGGTGGTGCGGCGATCAACCGGGCCCACGACTTCTGCTCGGCCTACCCCAAGGCCAACGCCCTGATCGTGGCGTGCGAGTTCTGCTCGCTGTGCTACCAGCCCACCGACCTCGGCGTCGGCTCGCTGCTCTCCAACGGCCTGTTCGGTGACGGCATAGCCGCCGCCGTGGTGCGCGGCAGGGGTGGTACCGGCATCGAGCTGGAGCGCAACGGCTCGTACCTGATCCCGAAGACCGAAGAGTGGATCATGTACGACGTCCGCGCGACCGGATTCCACTTCCTGCTCGACAAGCGGGTGCCGGCCACCATGGAGCCGCTCGCCCCGGCGCTCCAGGACCTCGCGGGCCTGCACGGCTGGGACGCTTCCGACCTGGACTTCTACATCGTCCACGCCGGGGGGCCGCGCATCCTCGACGACCTGAGCAAGTTCCTCCAGGTCGACCCGCACGCGTTCCGGTTCAGCCGGTCCACGCTCACCGAGTACGGCAACATCGCCTCCGCCGTCGTGCTGGACGCGCTGCGCCGGATGTTCGACGAGGGCGGCACCGAGCACCGGGCGCGCGGGCTGCTGGCCGGGTTCGGGCCCGGCATCACCGCGGAAATGGCGCTGGGCCGCTGGCGCGGCTCCGACCGAGAAACGGCATGAGTACGGCATGACGGAAGAAACGCTCACCGAGACCCTGCCCCCGATCCGGCACTGGCCGGCGCTCGATCTGACCGGGACGGACTTCGACCCGGTGCTCAGAGAGCTGATGCGCGAGGGGCCGGTCACCCGCATCCAACTGCCCAACGGCGAGGGCTGGGCCTGGCTGGTCACCCGGTACGACGACGTGCGCATGGTGACCAACGACGCCCGCTTCAGCCGCGAGGCGGTCATGGACCAGCCGGTCACCCGGCTCGCCCCGCACTTCATCCCGGACCCGGGCGCGGTCGGCTTCCTCGACCCGCCCGACCACACCCGGCTGCGCCGCTCGGTGGCGGCCGCGTTCACCGCGAAGGGCGTGGAACGGGTCCGGGAGCAGGCGCAGACCATGCTGGACGAGCTGGTCGACGAACTCCTCCAGGACGGCCCGCCCGCGGATCTGACGGCCAGGATCCTCAGCCCGTTCCCGATCGGGGTGATCTGCGAGATGATGGGCGTCCCGGCCGCCGACCGGCACGTCATGCACACCTGGACGCAGCTCATCCTGTCCTCCTCGCACGGCAAGGAGGTCAGCGAGAAGGCCAAGCGGGAGATGGCCGCGTACTTCTCCGACCTGATCGGGCTGCGCGAGAACAGCACGGCCGAGGACGTCACCTCGCTGCTCGGCGCCGCGGTGGGCCGGCGCGAGGTGACGCTGGGCGAGGCCGTCGGGCTCGCCGTGCTGCTCCAGATCGGCGGCGAGGCGGTCACCAACAACAGCGGGCAGATGTTCTACCTGCTGCTGACCCGCCCCGACCTGGTGAACCTGCTGCGCGAACGCCCGGAGATCCGCCCGCGGGCGATCGACGAGCTCCTGCGCTACATCCCGCACCGCAACGCGGTCGGCCTGTCCCGCATCGCCATGGTGGACGTGGAGATCCGGGGCGTGCGGATCCGCGCGGGCGACCCGGTGTACGTCTCCTACCTGGCCGCGAACCGCGACCCGGACGTCTTCCCCGACCCGGAGACCATCGACTTCTCACGCAGCCCCAACCCGCATGTCTCCTTCGGCTTCGGCCCGCACTACTGCCCGGGCGGCCAGCTGGCCCGGCTGGAGGAGGAACTGCTGGTGGACACCCTGCTGGACCGGGTGCCCGGCCTGCGCCTCGCCGTACCGCCGCACCAGGTGCCCTTCAAGAAGGGCGCACTGATCCGGGGTCCCGAGGCCGTTCCGGTGACCTGGTGAGGGCCGGATGACCTGGGCTGAGGGACTGTACGTACCGCCGGGCCACGGCCGTGTCGTCGAGACACCGGCCCAGCGTGTGACGTTCAAGGTCACCGGCACGCATTCGCGGATGGCCTCCACCTTCGAGGTGGAGGTCCCGCCGGGCTTCGACGTGGGGGCGCATGTGCACACCCGCAGCGAGGAGCTGTTCTACGTCCTGGAGGGCGAACTCGACGTCCTCGCCTTCGAGCCCCGCATCCGCACCCCCGACAACTGGAAGAAGTGGGAGTCGAGTTCGGGCAGCCGGGTGGTACGGGCGACCCCGGGCACGGTGATCGTCGTGCCACCGGGGTGCCCGCACGCGTTCGCGAACCCGACGGACACCCCGGCGAAGATGTTCTTCCAGGCGAGTCCCCCGCCGGATCACGAGCGCTACTTCGAGGAGCTGCTGGAGATCCTGGGCAACGGCGGGCCGCCGGACCAGGAGGCGATCGAGGCACTGCGGGCCAAGTACGACATCGAACAGCTGACGCCGCTCCGGCACCGTTAGGGGGGTGTCGTTTGGATCAGCCCGGCGTCGCGGGCCCTGGCACGCACTCCCCCAGAGGGGGCACCCCCAGCCGCGTTGTCGTCGGTCGCCGAATCCCCCATGCTCGACTTCGCTCGCGCGGGAGGGGCCCCCACGACCCCGCTCGGGTCGGCCGGACCGCACTGTCCCTCACGGCCGGCCTGATCCAACCGGCACTCCCTAGCGGATGGGCATGCCCGCGAGGGTGCGGGAGATCACCAGTCGCTGGATCTCGCTCGTCCCCTCGAAGATGGTGTAGATGGCGGAGTCCCTGTGCATGCGCTCGACGGGGTACTCCCTGGTGTAGCCGTTGCCGCCGAGGATCTGGATCGCCTGGGCCGTGACCTTCTTGGCCGTCTCGCTGGCGAACAGCTTCGACATGGATCCCTCGGCGGCGGTGAACGGCTTGCCGTTGACCGCCATCCACGACGCCCGCCACACCAGCAGCCGGGCGGCGTCGATCTGCGTCCGCATGTCCGCCAGTTGGAAGGCGACGCCCTGGTTGTCGATGATCGGCCGCCCGAACTGCTCGCGGGTCTTGGCGTAGTCGAGGGCGACCTCGTACGCGGCACGGGCCGTGCCGACCGCCATGGCTCCCACGGCGGGCCGGGACGCCTCGAACGTCGCCATCGCCGCGTTCTTGACGCGCTCCCCGCCGCCCGCCTTCGCCTTCTCGCGGGCCCGGGCGAGGCGCTCGTCGAGCTTCTCCTTGCCGCCCAGCAGACAGGAGCCGGGGACACGGACGTCGTCGAGGACGACCTCGGCGGTGTGTGAGGCGCGGATGCCGTGCTTCTTGAACTTCTGGCCCTGGGAGAGGCCCTCCGTGCCGGGCGGGACGATGAAGGAGGCGTGGCCCTTGGAGCCCAGCTCCGGGTCGACGCTGGCGACGACGACGTGGACGTTGGCGATGCCGCCGTTGGTCGCCCAGGTCTTCGTGCCGTTGATCACCCACTCGTCCTTCGCCTCGTCGTACACGGCACGCGTGCGCATGGAGGCCACGTCGGAGCCGGCGTCGGGCTCGGAGGAGCAGAACGCGGCCACCTTGACGTCGTTCTGGTCACCGTACATCTGCGGGATCCAGGTGCCGATCTGTTCCTCGGTTCCGTTGGCGAGAACGCCCACGGCGGCGAGGCCGGTGCCCACAATGGAGAGGGCGATGCCCGCGTCGCCCCAGAACAGCTCCTCCATCGCCATCGGGATACCGAGCCCGGTGGAGTCGAAGTACTGCTGCGCGTAGAAGTCGAGGGAGTAGATGCCGACCTTCGCCGCCTCCTGGATCACCGGCCAGGGAGTCTCCTCGCGCTCGTCCCACTCGGCGGCCGCGGGGCGGATCACGTCGGCGGCGAAGCCATGGAGCCAGTCCCGGACTTCCTTCTGTTCGTCGTTCAGCTCCATGGTGAACTCGGCCATGTCCCCTCCAGCGGCGGCAGTGCGATGTTACTTGCGGTAACCCGAGTCTGTTACCGACCGGTAGGAAAAGTCAACCGTCGACGGCTCCTCGGCATCCCGTTCGATGTCAGGAGCACAGTCAGTGTTAGTTTGCGCAGGCGTCACCGAATCAGCACGGGTGGGGAGAGCACATGGACACCACACAGCGGACCGAGCAGCAGCGGTCCGCCGACCGCAGACGGCGCGAGCTGCTGGAGGCCGCGGACCGGGTGGTGCTCCGCGACGGCCCGCAGGCGTCGATGAACGCCATCGCGGCGGAGGCCGGCATCACGAAGCCGATCCTGTACCGCCACTTCGGCGACAAGGGCGGGCTCTACGCGGCGCTCGCCATGCGGCACACGGACGCGCTGCTCGCCTCGCTGCGGGCGGCGCTGGACGCCCCCGCGGACCGGCGCGAGCGGGTCGAGTCCACGCTGGACACCTACCTCGCCGCGATCGAGGCACGCCCCCAGGTGTACCGGTTCCTGATGCACCCGGCCGAGGGCAGCACCGGGGGCGACCAGGGCTTCGACGTCGGCAAGCACAGCGCGCCGCTGCTGCGCAGGATGGGCGAGGAGCTGGCACAGGTCATCGAGGAGCGGGTCGATCTGGGCCCCGGGAGCCAGCAGCTCGCACGGGTGTGGGGGCACGGGATCGTCGGGATGATGCACGCGGCCGGGGACTGGTGGCTCGGGGAACGACCGTGTTCCCGCGCCGAGTTGGTCCGCTCGCTGGCCGACCTGCTGTGGGGCCGGCTCGCGGCGGCGGGGGACCGGATCGGCGGTCCCGGGTTCTAGGCGGTGCCACCCAGGGGGTGTCGATTCGATCAGGCCGGCCGTGCGGAGCGGCGCCTGCCGGCCGACCCGAGCGGGGTCGTGGGCCCCTCCCGCGCGAGCGAAAGCCGAGCGTGGGAGAGTCGGCGATCGACGACAACGCCTCTGGGGGAGCGCGGGCCCGACCCCGCGACGCCGGCATGATCCAAACGACACCCCTAGCGGCTCCAGGACGCCCGGGAGATCTGCCTCAGCAGTCTTCGCCTGCGCCAGCCCTCGACGCGGTCCGCGTACACCCGGCCCTCCAGGTGGTCGCACTCGTGCTGCAGGCACCGGGCGAAGAAACCCGTGCCGTGGATCGTGACCGGCTCGCCCTGCGCCGTGCGGCCCTCGACCACGGCGTGGTCGTACCGCTCCGTGCCCGCCTCCAGGCCCGGCAGGGACAGGCAGCCCTCGGGGCCCCGGAACACGATGCCGTCCGCCGCCACCAGGCGGGGGTTCACCACATGTCCGATATGCCGCACATCGTCATCATCCGGACAGTCGTAGACGAACACCCGCAAAGACACCCCGATCTGATTCGCGGCCAGACCCACCCCCTGCGCCGCGTACATCGTGGCGAACAAGTCCTCCACGAGGTCGGCCAGTTCCGGGCCGAACTCCGTGACGTCCCGGCAGGGCTCGCGCAACGCCGCGCCGCCGAGCAGGGTGAGGGGCCTGACTCGCCCGTGGGCGCCCGCAATGGAACCGTGTCGCATGGCCGCAAGGGTACGGTTCGTTCGACCCACGCCCGTCGCGCAGGGATGGGCAGGATTCGGGTGTGCGAACGGATCTCGATAGGCTGAGGTCCACACCACGTTGCCGGATGGCCCCAGGCGCGGCGCGTACGCAAGGAGGATCGAGAACTGATGGCAGGCAACTCGGACCCGCTCACGCCGCGGGCCAAGCTGGCCGTGACCGCGGGAAAGGCGGTCGCTGCGGCATCGCGAGCCGCAGGACGCGGCAGTGGGTCGGTGATCGGTGGCCGGGTCGCGCTGAAACTCGACCCCGACCTGCTCGCCCGGCTCGCGCAGAACCTGGACGTCGTCCTGGTGTCGGCGACCAACGGCAAGACCACGACGACCCGGCTGATCGCCGAGGCGCTGCGCGCCGCGGGCCCGGTCGTCTCGAACGCGCTCGGCGCCAACATGCCGGCCGGCATCACCTCCGCCCTCGCGGGCGGCTCGGAGGCCAAGTTCGGCGTCATCGAGGTCGACGAGAAGTACCTGGCCGGTGTGGCCCGGGACACCAGCCCGAAGTGCATCGCACTGCTCAACCTCTCCCGCGACCAGCTCGACCGTGCCGCCGAGACCCGGATGCTCGCCGAGAACTGGCGCGAGGGTCTGTCCGGCTCCAAGGCCGTCATCGTCGCCAACTGCGACGACCCGCTGGTGGTGTGGGCCGCCTCGTCCTCGCCGAACGTGGTCTGGGTCGCCGCCGGGCAGATGTGGAAGGACGACGCCTGGTCCTGCCCGTCCTGCGGTGGCGTGATGCAGCGCCCTGGCGAGGACTGGTACTGCAACGAGTGCGGCTTCCGCCGGCCCCAGCCGTCGTGGGCGCTCTCCGGCGACCATGTGCTGGACCCGCACGGATCCGCCTGGCCGATCCACCTCCAGCTGCCGGGCCGCGCCAACAAGGCGAACGCTGCCAGCTCCGCCGCCGTGGCCGCCGTCTTCGGGGTGCCGCCGCAGGTCGCCCTGGAGCGGATGTACCAGGTACAGGCCGTGGCCGGGCGGTACGACGTCGTCCAGTTCCTGAACCGTGATCTGCGGCTGCTGCTGGCCAAGAACCCGGCCGGCTGGCTGGAGACGTTCTCCCTGATCGACCCGCCGCCCACGCCGGTGATCCTCTCCGTGAACGCCCGCGGCGCCGACGGCACCGACACCTCCTGGCTCTGGGACGTCGACTACACCCGGCTCACCGGCCACCCGATCTTCGTGATCGGCGACCGGAAGCTGGACCTCGCCGTCCGTCTGGAGGTCGCGAACCAGCACTTCCAGGTCTGCGACACCCTCGACCAGGCCGTGCAGGCGTGCCCGCCCGGCCGGATCGAGGTCATCGCGAACTACACCGCGTTCCAGGACCTGCGCCGCCGCGTCGGCAACTGATCCTCCGATCCTCTGATCCGCGAAGGGCGATCACCTCATGAGCGACAACCAACTGCGGCTGGTGTGGATCTACCCGGACCTGCTGAGCACCTACGGCGACCAGGGCAACGCGCTCGTCGTGGAGCGCCGGGCCCGGCAGCGCGGCCTGGACGTGGCCCGTCTCGACGTGCGCAGCGACCAGCCGATCCCGACCTCCGGGGACATCTACCTGATCGGCGGCGGCGAGGACCGTCCGCAGCGGCTCGCGGCCGAGCGGCTGCGCCGCGACGGTCATCTGCAGCGGGCGGTGCAGAACGGCGCGATCGTGTTCTCCGTCTGCGCCGGCTACCAGATCCTCGGACACGAGTTCATCAACGACCTCGGCCAGCGCGAGCCCGGCCTCGGCCTGCTCGACGTGGTCTCGGTGCGCGGCGAGGGCGAGCGGTGCGTCGGCGACGTGCTCGCCGACATCGACCCGCAGCTCGGCCTGCCCCAGCTGACCGGCTTCGAGAACCACCAGGGCGTCACCCACGTCGGCCCGAACGCCCGCCCGTTCGCCCGGGTGCAGATCGGCAAGGGCAACGGCACCGGGGACGGCACGGAGGGCGCGTACAACGGGACCGTCTTCGGGACGTACATGCACGGCCCGGTCCTCGCCCGCAACCCGCAGATCGCCGACCTGCTGCTGAAGCTGGCGCTCGACGTCAACGCACTGCCGCCGATCGACGACCGCTGGTACGAGGCGCTCCGGGGCGAGCGCATCGAGGCCGCTCAGCAGCCGGCGTAAGCCACACGTCAGCACGCTTTCAGCGTGGTCCGGCAGACTCCGTGACGGGCCCGCCTGACGGTCCGTCCGCTCATATGCGCGGGCGCGTCCAGCAGGCGGACGCCCGCTACGGAGCGACCCCCGCACGCCGGTAGGCTGGCCGGGAATCCGCCGGACGACGTGGTCCGGTTTCCCGGCCCACGTTGAGAAGGTATTTCGGGCTATGCGCATTGGTGTCCTCACGTCAGGCGGCGACTGCCCCGGCCTGAACGCCGTCATCCGGTCCGTCGTGCACCGTGCCGTCGCCGACCACGGCGACGAGGTCATCGGTTTCCGGGACGGCTGGAAGGGCCTCCTGGAGTGCGACTACACGAAGCTCGACCTCGACGCCGTGGGCGGCATCCTCGCCCTCGGCGGCACCATCCTCGGCTCGTCCCGGGTCCGCCCCGAGCATCTGCGCGACGGCGTGGAGCGGGCGAAGGGCCATGTCGAGGAGCTCGGCCTGGACGCGATCATCCCGATCGGCGGTGAGGGCACGCTGAAGGCGGCCCGGCTGCTGTCGGACAGCGGACTGCCGATCGTGGGCGTGCCCAAGACGATCGACAACGACATCGCCGTCACGGACGTCACCTTCGGCTTCGACACGGCCGTCACCGTGGCCACCGAGGCGCTGGACCGGCTGAAGACCACCGCCGAGTCGCACCAGCGCGTGCTCATCGTGGAGGTCATGGGCCGGCACACCGGCTGGATCGCGCTGCACTCCGGCATGGCGGCCGGCGCCCACGCCGTCGTCGTTCCGGAACGCCCCTTCGACATCGACGAGTTGACGCGGAAGGTCGGCGAGCGGTTCGAGGCGGGCAAGCGGTTCGCCATCGTCGTCGCGGCGGAGGGCGCCAAGCCCCGGGCCGGCTCGATGGAGTTCGACGAGGGCGGCAAGGACATCTACGGCCACGAGCGCTTCGCCGGCATCGCCCGGCAGCTGTCGGTCGAGCTGGAGCACCGGCTCGGCAAGGAGGCCCGGCCGGTCATCCTCGGGCACGTCCAGCGCGGCGGCACGCCGACGGCGTACGACCGGGTGCTGGCCACGCGCTTCGGCTGGCACGCGGTGGAGGCCGTGCACCGGGGCGAGTTCGGCCGGATGACGGCCCTGCGCGGGACCGACATCGTGATGGTGTCGCTGGCGGAGGCCGTGGAGACGCTGAAGACCGTGCCCGTGGCGCGGTACGACGAGGCGGAGTGCGTCCTGTAGCCCGGCCGCGTTCCGTAGTTCACCCGAGAACAAGCCGCCCCCGGTCCCAGCCGTGACCGGGGGCGGTTCTAGTCTTGGGGCGGACAACTCGCACAACCCCCACGAATCAGGAGCCGCAGGATGGACCACAGCGGGCACGGCATGATGATGGATCTGCCGCCGTTCACGCTGGGACGGGGGCTTCAGTGGTCCGCGGACCCGTTCTTCCTCGTCGCCTGCCTGCTCGGGCTCGGACTGTACGGCTGGGGTGTCGTACGGCTGCGGCGGCGCGGGGACCAGTGGTCCGCCGGCCGTACGGCGGCGTACGTCGTCGGTGTGCTGACGGTCGCGCTGGTGATGTGCACCAAGCTGAACGACTACGGCATGGTCATGTTCAGCGTGCACATGGTGCAGCACATGATCATCAGCATGCTGTCGCCGATCCTGATCCTGCTCGGCGCCCCGGTCACGCTGGCGCTGCGCGCGCTGCCCGTGGCCGGCAAGGGTCGCAAGGGGCCGCGCGAGCTGCTGCTGATGCTGCTGCACAGCCGCTACATGCGGATCGTGACGCACCCGGCGTTCACCATCCCGATGTTCATCGCGAGCCTGTACGTGCTGTACTTCACCCCGCTCTTCGACACCCTGATGGGGTCGAAGGCCGGGCACATCGGGATGATGGTGCACTTCTTCGCCGTGGGCATGGTGTTCTTCTGGCCGATCATGGGCGTCGACCCGGGTCCGCACCGGCCGGGTTACGTGATGCGGATGCTGGAGCTGTTCGCGGGGATGCCGTTCCACGCGTTCTTCGGCATCGCGTTGATGATGGCGTCGCAGCCGATGGTGAGCACCTTCGAGCACCCGGCCGCCTCGCTCGGCGTCGACGCGCTCTCCGACCAAAACGCGGCCGGCGGCATCGCCTGGGCGTTCAGCGAGATCCCGTCGGTGCTGGTGCTGATCGCGCTGCTCTTCCAGTGGTACCGCTCGGAACAGCGCCAGGCCAAGCGCATGGACCGCCTCGCGGACCGCGACGGCGACAAGGAACTGGCGGCGTACAACGCCTACCTGGCCTCGCTGAACACCCGCAAGAGCTAGCGCCTGTCCGGTCCCGTCGAACCGGGTTTCGAGGCACCATGGTCGAGGACGGACCAAGAGAAGGGTGTCGCGATGCCCGGTTCCATGAACGGTTCCACCAAGGCGATGGGGGCGCTGACGGTCGGCGGGCTCGTCGTCGTGACCGCCTACACGGTCGCGCTCGGCAGCAACGGCTGGCTGTGGTTCGGCTGGGTCGTGCTGGGCCTGCTGACGCTCGCCATGGTCGTCACGCAGTCCTAGGCCGACTCCGTGCGGCGCGGCTGATTACAGTGCCCGCATGAACAGCAGGACCGCCTCCTTCGACGACCTCGACCGCAAGATCATCACCGCGCTGATGGCGAACGCCCGCACCAGCTTCGCCGAGATCGGCGCGGACGTGGGGCTGTCGGCCACCGCGGTCAAACGGCGCGTGGACCGGCTGCGGGAGACCGGGGTGATCACCGGGTTCACGGCCACCGTGCAGCCGTCCGCGCTGGGCTGGCGCACCGAGGCGTACGTCGAGGTGTACTGCGAGGGCGCGGCGCCGCCCCGGCGGCTGGCGGAGGTCGTCCGGGCCTACCCGGAGATCACCGCGGCCATGACGGTGACCGGCGCCGCGGACGCGCTGCTGCATGTCCGGGCGCGGGACGTGGAGCACTTCGAGGAGGTGCTGGAGCGGATCCGCACCGAGCCGTTCATCCGCAAGACGATCAGCGTGATGGTGCTGTCCCACCTCCTCCCGGAGAGCCCGGAGGCGGGCGCCACCCAGGCGGCTCCGGACGGACCGGAGTGACCAGGATTATGCGCAGCACTCGTGCGTGAATACCGGTGAGAACGCATCGATGCTGCGTATGCGCGCAGCTCTTCGCACTTGTCGGCCGTGGATCTCCGTTTCTACCGTTGTGACACCCCTCAGTGACACACAGGAACCGGAGGAGACCCTCTGTGCCCGAAAGCCGTGTGCCGCGCTCCCGGCGCTTCCTCGTCTGCGAACCCAGACACTTCGCCGTCCAGTACGCGATCAATCCCTGGATGCATCCCGACCGGCCCGTCGACGTGGACCTCGCCCAGGAGCAGTGGCAGGAGCTGATCCGCGCCTACCGCAGCCTCGGTCACACCGTCGACTCGGTCGAGCCGGTGCCCGGCCTGCCGGACATGGTCTTCGCCGCCAACGCGGCGTGCGTGGTCGGCGGCCGCGTCTTCGGCTCCCTGTTCCACGCGCCCGAGCGGCGCCCCGAGTCCTCGCACTACGACACCTGGTTCAAGGCGGCCGGCTACGACGTCTACCGCCCGGAGGCCGTGACCGAGGGAGAGGGGGACCTGGTGTGGACGGGCCGGTACGTGCTGGCCGGCACCGGGTTCCGCACCACCCGCGAGGCGCACCGGGAGGCCCAGGAGTTCCTCGGCCACCCGGTGATCGGCCTGACCCTGGTGGACCCGTACTTCTACCACCTGGACACCGCGCTGTTCGTCCTCGACGACGACAACATCTGCTACTACCCCGAGGCGTTCTCGGCGGGCAGCCGCGAGGTGCTGCGGCGGCTGTACCCGGACGCGGTGCTGGCCACCCGCGACGACGCCCTCGCCTTCGGCCTGAACTCCGTGTCCGACGGCCGCAACGTCTTCATCGCCCCCCAGGCCGAGGCCCTGGCCGAGAACCTCGCCGGCCACGGCTATGTCCCCGTCCCCGTCGACCTGTCGGAGTTCCACAAGGCCGGCGGTGGCATCAAGTGCTGCACCCAGGAGATCCGCTGATGACCGCGCCCACCCGTGTATCCGCGCCGACGCGTACGGCCGCCGACCTGATCCGTGCGGAGGAGCCGGTCGTCGCGCACAACTACCACCCGCTGCCCGTGGTCGTCGCCCGGGCCGAGGGCACCTGGGTCGAGGACGTCGAGGGACGGCGCTATCTCGACATGCTCGCCGGCTACTCGGCCCTGAACTTCGGCCACCGCCACCCGGCGCTGATCGAGGCCGCGCACCGCCAGCTCGACCAGCTCACCCTGACCTCCCGCGCCTTCCACAACGACCGGCTCGCCGGGTTCGCCGAGCGGCTCGCGGAGCTGACCGGCCTCGACATGGTGCTGCCGATGAACACCGGCGCGGAGGCCGTGGAGAGCGCCGTCAAGGTGGCCCGCAAGTGGGCCTACGACGTCAAGGGCGTCCCGGACGGGCAGGCGACGATCGTCGTCGCGGCGGAGAACTTCCACGGCCGTACGACGACCATCGTCAGCTTCTCCACCGACGAGACGGCGCGCAGCGGCTTCGGCCCGTTCACGCCCGGCTTCCGGATCGTGCCGTACGACGACCTGGCCGCGCTGGAGGAGGCCGTCGACGAGACGACGGCGGCGGTGCTGATCGAGCCCATCCAGGGCGAGGCCGGGGTCGTCATCCCTTCCCCGGGCTATCTCGCCGGGGTGCGTGAACTGACCCGGCGCGAGGGCTGTCTGTTCATCGCGGACGAGATCCAGTCGGGCCTCGGCCGCACCGGCCGCACCTTCGCCGTCGAGCACGAGGACGTCGTGCCGGACATGCTGCTGCTCGGCAAGGCGCTCGGCGGCGGCATCGTGCCGGTGTCGGCCGTGGTGGCCCGGCGCGAGGTGCTGGGGGTGCTGCACCCGGGCGAGCACGGCTCGACGTTCGGCGGCAACCCGCTCGCGGCGGCGGTCGGCACGGCCGTGATCGACCTGTTGAAGACCGGCGAGTTCCAGCGTCGGGCCGCCGAGCTGGGCGTGGTCCTGCGGGACGGACTGGCCGAGCTGGCGGGCAACGGCGTGGTCGGCTTCCGGGCGCGCGGGCTGTGGGCGGGCGTCGACATCGACCCGGCGATCGGCACCGGCCGCGAGATCAGCGAACGGCTGATGCGGGAAGGGATCCTGGTGAAGGACACCCACGGCTCCACCATCCGGCTGGCGCCCCCACTGACCATCACGGCGCAGGAGCTGCGCTCCGCGCTGGCGGCACTGAAGCGGGTCCTGGCTTCGTGACGTAGGAGTGACGTCGTGGAGGGGGGCGGCCGTTCGCGGCCGCCCCCGCTCGTTCGCGTGCCGTGTCCCATGCCCGAAGAGTGAAGATTGAGTCATGGACGGGTAGACCACTCTCAGCGACAGAGAGGTCGGCCGTGGGCATGCACGAGAAGCAGGACGCCTCCCGACAGCGGTTCGACGTGGCCGACGCCGCGCCCCTCCTGCTCGACGCACAGGGCGTGGTGACGAGCTGGACCCGCGATGCCGAGCGGCTGCTGGCGTACACCGCCGCCGAGGTGGTGGGCACCACGGTGACCGGCCTCCTGACCGCCGAGGACGCGGCGCGGGTGCCCGAGCTGGGCGAGCAGTGCCGCAGGAACGGCGGCTGGGCGGGGCTGCTGACCGCACGGCGCAAGGACGGACGGCCGGTCCGCGTGATGGTCCGGATCACCCCGGCGGTGGAACCCGGCGGCGCGGCGCACTGGCTGGTTCTGCTCTGCGACATGTCCGGGGCGCGCGGCTGGGACATGAGCCGTGCGGTGCTGGAGCAGATGGTGACCGACTCCCCCGTCGGCATAGCGATCGTGGACACCGATCTGCGGTGCGTCTGGTCGAACGCGGCCCTGGAGCAGTTCGGCGGCGGCCCGCCGCGGGAGCGGCTCGGGCGTCGGCTGGCGCAGATCCAGCCGGGCATCGACGCCGCGAACATCGAGACGCAGATGCGGTACGTGCTGGCGACCGGGCGGCCGGTGGTCGGGTACGAGCACGTGGGCCGGGTGCGCTCCACGCCCCTGCGGGAGACGGCGTGCATGATGTCGTTCACTCGTCTGGAGGACGACCGGGGTCATCCGATGGGCGTGTACTACACGGTCGTCGACATCACCGAGCGGCACCGTGCCCGGCAGCGCCTGGCCCTGCTCGACCGGGCCGGCGAGCAGATCGGCCGCACCCTGGACATCGTGCGGACCGCGCAGGAACTGGCCGACGTGGCCGTGCAGGACTTCGCCGACTTCGTCTGCGTGGACCTGCTGGACTCCGTGCTGCGCGGCGCGGAGCCGGAGCCGGGGCCGCCGTACGGCACCGGCGAGGTGCCCCTGCGGCGGGCCGGGCACCAGTCGGTGAACCCGGGGGTCCCGGAGGCCGTCGTCGGGATCGGCCAGGTGGCCGCCTACCTCGGGGGATCACCGCCGGTCCGCTGTCTGACCACGGGCTCCTCCTGGCGCGAGGAGCGGCTCGACCCGCTGGGCGAGGAGTGGGCCGCGGACATCCCGGGCGGCCGCCGGGCGACCTTCCTGGAGCTCGGCCTGCACAGCGTGATGATCGTGCCGGTCCGCGCGCGCGGTGTGACGCTGGGCGTCACGTCGTTCTTCCGGCGCCGGCGTCAGGAGCCGTTCGACGCGGACGATCTCAGCCTCGCCGAGGACCTGGTGTCCCGGGCGGCGGTCTGTGTGGACAACGCCCGGCGCTACACCCGCGAGCGGGACGCCGCGCTGGTCCTCCAGCGCAGTCTGCTGCCGCGCCGGCTGCCCGAGCAGGACGCCGTGGAGGTGGCCGCCTGCTACCGGCCGGCCGACGAGCTGACCGGCCTGGGCGGCGACTGGTACGACCTGATCCCGCTGTCCGGCGCGCGCGTGGCCCTGGTCGTGGGCGAGGTGCCGGGGCACGGGATCGACGCCGCGGCGGACATGGGTCGGCTGCGCACCGCCGTACGCACCCTCGCCGCGCTGGACCTGCCGCCCGAGGAGGTCCTCGCGCACCTCGACGACGTCGTCGCGCGCACGGTCCGCGAGGAGGGGCAGGGGTCCTCGGCCGCGCAGGACGTCGACGCCCGGGCGGTGGGGCCGGGATGTGCGTACGTCGTCTACGACCCCGTCGACGGGCAGTGCACGATGGCCGCCGCGGACCATCCCGCGCCCGTCGTCGTCCTGCCCGACTCGACCGTCGTCCGCGTCGACGTCCCGCAGGGCCCGCCGCTCGGGGTGGGCGGCCCGCCCTTCGAGTCGGTCGAGCTGGCCCTGGCCGAGGGCAGCACGCTGGCCCTGCACACCGACGGACTGCTGGCCCAGCGGGACGGCGGCGGGGCGGACGACGGCACGGACCGCGACCGGCTGCGCACCGCGCTGGCCCGGCCCGCGTCCTCGCTGGAGCTGCGCTGCCGGGACGTGGTCGACGCCCTGGTGCCGGACCGGCCCCGCGACGACGTGGTCCTGCTGATGGCCCGGACCAGGCTGCTCGGCGCCGACCGGGTCGCCGACTGGGACCTGCCCGTCGACCCGGCCATGGTCGCCGACGCCCGCAAGGAGGCCGCCCGGCAGCTGGACGAGTGGGGGCTGGCGGAGCTCGCCTTCACCACCGAACTGATCGTGAGCGAGCTGGTCACCAACGCCATGCGGCACGCACAGGGCCCGATCCAGCTGCGGCTGATCAGGAACCGGTCGCTGATCTGCGAGGTCTCCGACGGCGGTGCCACCGCACCCCATCTGCGCCATCCGCGCACCACGGACGAGGGGGGCCGCGGGCTGCTGCTGGTCTCCCAGGTCACCGAGCGCTGGGGAACCCGCTTCGTACCCGACGGGAAGGTCATCTGGGCCGAGCAGAACCTGACGGAGCCACCGGCCTGACGTGCGCGGCGCCCGTGTCCGTCGTATGACAGAGGGACACGGAGACAGAGGGACACGGACGGGCGAAGTACTCGACGGGAACAGGTGCGATCCGGCGGATGGGCGGCAGCCATGGACGACACGGCCATCGACTACGCGGCGGTGTTCCAGGCGCTGCCGGGCATGGTGGCGCTGCTGACGCCCGAGCTGGTCTACGTGGACGCCAACGTGGAATTCCTGCGCATGGCCGGGCGCACCCGTGAGCAGGTGGTGGGGCGGCACCTCTTCGACGTCTTCCCGGACAACCCGAAGAACGACGGCGCGTCGGGCATGCGCAGCCTGGGCGCCTCGCTGGCCCGGGTCGCCGCCACCGGCGAGCGTGACGCCATGGCCCTCCAGCGGTACGACGTGGAGGACCCCGAGCGGCCCGGGGAGTGGGAGGAGCGCTACTGGAGCCCGGTCAACGCGCCGGTGCTCGACGTGGACGGGAAGGTGACGCTGCTCGTGCACCGGGTCGAGGAGGTCACCGAGCTGATCCGGGCCCGCGGCGGTCCCACCGGCAGCCGGGCCCGCGTCCTGGAGGCCGAGCTGTACACGCGCGCCCGTGAACTCCAGGAGGTCAACGAGCGGCTGCGCCAGGCCCACGCCCGCGAGCGCGAGGTGGCGCTCGCCCTGCAGAAGGCGATGCTGCCCGCCCGTCGGCAGGTCGGCCGCCATCACGCCGCCGTGCGCTACCGGCCGGCGGTCGGCGCGCTGAACGTGTGCGGGGACTGGTACGACATCGTCGACCTGGTGGGCGGCCATCGCATGGCCGTGGCCGTGGGCGACGTGGTCGGGCACGGGCTGGAGGCCGCCGGGGTCATGGGCCAGCTGCGCAGCGCGCTGAGCGCGGCCTCCCGGGTGGCCGTGGGGCCGGGCGAGGCCCTGAACGTCCTGGGGCTGTACGCGCACGTCGTCGACGGCGCCGAGTCGGCGACCGCCGTCTCGACGTTCATCGACTTCGACCACCACACGATCAGCTACAGCAGCGCGGGGCATCCCCCGCCCGTCCTGATCCGCCCCGAAGGCGGGGTGGAGTTCCTCGACCAGGCCACCGACCCGCCGCTCGACGCCCGCCCCGACCCGTTCCCCCGGCCGCAGGCCTGGACGTCGTACACGGAGGGCGCCACGCTCGTCCTCTACACCGACGGACTCGTGGAGCGCCGTGGCGAGGACATCGACACCGGTCTGGCGCGCCTCGCCGACTCCCTCGACCGGCACCGCGACGAGGACCCCGAGAGGCTCGCGGACCACGTGCTGCTGGAACTGCTGCCTCCCGGGGGTGCCACCGACGACACGGCGCTCGTCATCGTGCGGCTGTGATCGTGCGCCCTGCCCGCGTCAGTTCTTGCCGAGGAGCTTCTTCATCTCCTTGATCTCGGCGGTCTGGCCGGTGACGATGGCGTCCGCCATGGTCCTGGCAGGACCGTAGGCGCCCCTGGTCCTCTCGGTGCCGGCCATCTCCAGGGCGCCCTGGTGGTGTTCGACCATCATGGACAGGAACGACGTGTCGAAGTCCGTGCCCCGCTTCTTCTTCAGGGCGGCCATGTCACCGTCGCTCATCATCCCGGTCATCCCGGGCATGCCGGAGTGGCCCGAGTGGTCCATGCCGGCCATCGGCACCTGCTCGCCCCAGGCCCTGAGCCAGCCGGTCATCGTGCGGATCTCGGGGTCCTGCGCCTTCTCGATGCGGGCGGCGAGGTCCTTCACCTGCGCCGAGGAGGCGCGGCCGGCCGCCAGCCGCGCCATCTCCAGGGCCTGCTGGTGGTGCGGGATCATGCCCTGTGCGAAGGCGACGTCCTGGGCGTTGTGGGCGGAGGCCGAGGCGGTCGCGCCGGGGGCGGCGGAGGTGTCGTGGGCGGCGCTGCCGTGGCTGCCGCCACCGCAGGCGGCGAGGACGAGGGCGGCGGCCACGGCGACGGCGACCTGGGCGGCACGGCGCGTGGGAATACGGGTGGTCATGCGGTAACTCCTGTGGTTCTCAAGGGATGTGGGACACGCGTGAGCGCGACCGGGGGCTCCGCCGGGCAGGGGCGGGCGCCACGGCCGACGGGACGTCCTATATCCGCAGGAGCTGGAGTTCGGCCAGGGAGGGCGGGGCGCGGGCGCCTTCCGACTGCGCCGCCGCGCGGGAGTGCGGGCGGACATCCGCGGCAGGGGCGGCCACGGGGTCGGGGACCAGGGCCGGCATCTGCGGCCCGCCGGTCACCGCCCCCGAGGCGCAGGTGGGGTCGGCGTGATGCATAAGGCCGCCACCGCAGTGCCCGTCATCGCCGGCACACGCGTCAGAGGCGGTGAGCGCGACGGCATGGACACTCCGGCCGTGCTCCGCGTGCCCGGCGCTCCCGGCGGGCCCCAGCGCGTGCATCCCCAACAACCCCACCAGCACGAACAACACGAGCAGCACGCGCCGCCGCCACTGGGGCGGGCGCGGGGCGTGCGGTCCGGTGCTGTACATCGCAGCCATCGTACGGGGAGGGGGTATACGAAGCATCGCAGGCCCGCCGGACGGATCATCGCAGGCCCCGCCGGACGGATGACGACGACGCCCGCCCCGGGTGGGCGGAGAAGCCGGCGGGCGCGGTGGGTATGAGGGGGTTGCGAGGCGGTTACGTATGACTTACGCATCACTACAGACGCACGCGGGCCGGCACCGGGATCATGCCGGGACGACACCGGTGCCGCCGGGCCCGGCGGAATGAGGGGCGAGCCGTGTTCTACCATCTGCTGAAGTACGTGCTGCTGGGCCCCCTGCTGAGGCTTCTGTTCCGGCCCCGGATCGAGGGCCTGGAGAACGTGCCGGGGTCGGGCCCCGCGATCGTCGCCGGGAACCACCTCTCCTTCTCCGACCACTTCCTGATGCCGGCGATCCTGAAGCGCCGCATCACCTTCCTGGCCAAGGCGGAGTACTTCACCGGCCCGGGGCTCAAGGGCCGGCTCACCGCGTTCTTCTTCCGCAGCGCCGGGCAGATCCCGGTGGACCGCTCGGGCAAGGAGGCCGGCCGGGCGGCGATCCGGGAGGGTCTCGGGGTGCTGGGCAAGGGCGAGTTGCTCGGGATCTATCCCGAGGGGACGCGCTCGCACGACGGGCGGCTGTACAAGGGCAAGGTCGGCGTCGCCGTGATGGCGCTGACGGCGGGCGTGCCGGTCGTGCCGTGCGCGATGATCGGCACGTTCGAGGCCCAGCCGCCGGGCAAGGTCGTCCCGCACTTCCACCCCGTCACCATCCGCTTCGGCAAGCCCCTCGACTTCTCCCGCTACGCCGGCATGGAGCGGGAGAAGGCGATCCTGCGGGCCGTCACGGACGAGATCATGTACGCGATCATGACCCTGTCCGAGCAGGAGTACGTCGACGAGTACGCGGCCGTCGTCAAGACCCGGCAGAGCGCGGAGAAGGCAGGGAAGGAACGCAGGTTCCCGCGCGCGCCGCTCGGTTGAGCGACCGGCCGGCTCCGCCGCACCCGCCTCTGCCGACGGCAGACGTCCACGCCCCGCGCCGCCCGCACACCGGGGCTCGCCGTATGAAGAAGGCTGTGGTGATCGGGGCGAACGGCCAGATCGGCCATCCGACGGTGGACGCGCTGACGCGGGACGGCTGGGAGGTGGCGGCCGTCTCGCGCAGCGGCGGCCGCGACGCCGCGTGGGACGAGGGGGTGCGGACGGCCCGCCTGGACCGCGCCGCCGACACGGCTCCTTCCGCTCTCTCCGCGCTGGTCGGTGACGGCTGTGAGCTGCTGGTCGACGTGGTGGCCTACGACGCGTCGCACGCCCGGCAGTTGACGTCCCTCACGGGCCGCGCCGGCTCGGCGGTGGTGATCTCCACCGTGTCGGTGTACAGGGACGACTCCGGGCGGAACTTCGACACTCTGCGCGATCCGGAGGGCTTCCCGGCCTTCCCGGTGCCGGTTCCCGAGAGCCGGCGGACGATCGCTGCGGGCGGGGCGTCGTACAGCACCAGGAAGGCGGCGCTGGAGCGTGAACTCCTCGTCGGTGGTGACGAGTTCCCGGTCACCGTGCTGCGGCCGGCCGCGGTGCGCGGGCCGTACAGCCCGCTGCCGCGAGAGCTGTACTTCGTGAAGCGGAACCTCGACGAGCCTGTTCCATCCGTCGAGTGCCCGCAACATCGCCGAACTGGTGCGGCTGGCGGCGGCGCGGCCCGGCACCCGGGTGCTGAACGCCTGTGACGGCGAGACGCCGACGTCGGCCGAGATCGGCGCGGCGGTCGACGCGGTGATGGGCGTGTCGACGCGGACGGCGTTCCTCGACGGTCCGCCCGAGGGCTGCGTCGGCAGCACGCCGTGGTCGATCCCGCTGCCGGTCGTCTTCGACATGTCCGCCGCGGAGCGGGAGTTGGGGTACCGGCCGGTGGTGTCGTACGCCGAGAGCCTGCCGGAGACGGTGGCGTGGCTGACGGACATGCTCGCCGCGCGGGACTGGCGGGAATCCTTCCCCTTGCTCGCCCAGGCGTACCCGGACCTCTTCGACTACGCGGCCGAGGACGCCTGGTTCGCGAAACGAGCGGCGTGAGCGGCATGAGTGAGGGGCGGCCGGGCGGTGGTGCTCCCGGCCGCCCCTCGTCACCGTACGGTCCCGGTTACGGCTTGGGTGTGGCGTGCGGGCCGCAGGTCACGTCCGCGCCGTCCAGCTTGCCGTCGACCAGGTAGGCGTCGACGCGCTGGTTGATGCAGGGGTTCACCAGGCCCGTCACACCGTGGGAGCCCGCGTCCTTCTCGGTGATCAGACGGGAGCCCGCGAAGCGCTGGTGCAGCGTGACGGCGCCCTCGTACGGGGTGGCGGCGTCGCGGGTGGACTGCACGATCAGCACCTGCGGCAGGCCCGTGTGGGTCGTGACGTGGACCGGGTTCTGCTGCGTGACCGGCCAGGTGGCGCACGGCAGGTTCATCCATGCGTTGGCCCAGGTCATGAACGGATAGTCCTTGTTGAGCCGGGTGTTGTCCCGGTCCCACTTCCGCCAGCTGGTGGGCCACTTGGCGTCGGTGCACTCGACGGCCGTGTAGACGGCGTTGCCGTTCTCCGCGGAGATGTTGCCGGCCGTGTTGGACAGGTCGGGGGCCGCCGCGTCGACCAGTGCCTTGGTGTCACCGGCGACGTACTTGCCGAACACCGTGGCGGTCGGCACCCACGAGGAGTCGTAGTACGGCGCGTTCTGGAAGAAGGAGATCAGCTCGGCCGGGCCGACGACCCCGCCGATGGGGCTCTTCTTGGCGGTGGCGCGCAGGTCGAGCCACTTGGCCTGGACGGCCGCGCGGGTGGTGCCGAGGTGGAAGGAGGCGTCGTTCTTCGCGACCCAGTCCTCCCAGTCCTTCCAGCGGCCCTCGAAGGCGATGTCCTGGTTCAGGTTGGCCTGGTACCAGATGTTCTCGCGGGCCGGGTTGACCACGCTGTCCACGATCATGCGGCGCAGGTGGCCCGGGAAAAGGGTGCCGTAGACGGCGCCGAGGTAGGTGCCGTAGGAGACACCGAGGTAGTTGAGCTTCTTCTCGCCGAGCGCCGCGCGGATGACGTCCAGGTCACGCGCGGTGTTGGGCGTGGTCATCTGCTGGAGCATCGCGCGGCCGGTGCGGTCCAGGCAGCCGTCCGCGTACTGGCGGGCCAGCTTGCGCTGGGCCAGCTTGTCCGCCTCGGAGCCGGGCACCGGGTCCATCTTCGGCGCCTTGACGAACTCCTGCGGGTCCTCGCAGGAGATGGGCGCCGAGTGGCCGACGCCGCGCGGGTCGAAGCCGACGAAGTCGTAGGCCTTGGCGACGTTCGCCCAGACGGGGTTCTTGTTGGTGACCCGCGTCGGGAAGCGCATCCCGGAACCGCCGGGACCGCCCGGGTTGTAGACGAGCGCGCCCTGGCGCTCGGCCTTGGTGCCGGTGTTGCCGATGCGGTCGACGGCGAGCTGGATCTGCTTTCCGTACGGGTGCGTGTAGTCGACGGGCACGCTGACCCAGCCGCACTGGATCGGTTTGGCCAGACCCCAGTTGGCAGGGCAGTCCTGCCAGTTGATGCCCGCCCTGGCGGCGCGGGCGGCGGCGATCTCGGCGCCCTTGGCCGCGCGGTCCTGGCCGGGCCGGCCGGTGGCGCCGGCGGCGCTGGCCGCGGGTGCCGACACGGCGCCGGCGATCAGGGTGGCGGTGACGAGCGCTCCGGCCGAACCGAGCGCCAGCAGGCGGCTCTTCGGTCTGTTGTCCCTCAAGTGGGCCCCTCCCCCTACATATGCATCGCTGCGAGTCGTCAAACGGGGATCCTCTCGGCTGTGAGCCGACTGTGAACAGGGGGCATCTGCCATCTTTACCAATCCGATAACCGGACGATCATGTCCCGTTGACCGGTACACACGTCACGCGGTGACCGATACGCACCTCACCCGGCGAGCAGCGACCGCGCTTCCTCCAGCAGCCCCCGCAGCCGCAGCGCGTCCGGCGCGACGGCGCTGACCAGGGCCGCGGGTCCCGCCAGCGGTATCAGCGCGGCGCACTCCCCCAGGGCCTGTGCCCGGACCGGCCGCTCGGCGAACTCCGGCCGTACGACGACGAGTTGACCGACGGTGCGGTGTCCGTCCAGGACCGCCGGGCCGTCCCAGCCGCCCGGGGCTCCGGGGCCGCAGGACAGTTCCTGGTCCAGCACGGTCCGGCCCGCGACACGTACGGTCAGCCGGCTGGTGAGCCGGCCGGGTTCCTCTCCGGCCCGGCCGAGGACCTGCTCCTCGCGCAGGAGGAGGCGGGCTCCGGCGGCGAGTTCGGCGCGGGTGGTGACGTACAGGTCGCTGCCGCCGGCCGAGATCAACTGCTCGGGCAGCCAGTGCAGTTCGCCGCCCTCGGCCACGTCGAGCCGGACGTCGTAGCGGGCCTCGCCCTTGGTCGGGCCCGGCAGTGCGATGGTGGCGGCGGCCGACCCGACGTGCAGTCGGGCGCCCTCCGCGACGGACGCCGAGAGCGCCAGGCGGTCGCCGCCGAGCGGAGCGCTCATCGCGCCGACGACCATGACCCTGGCCTCGGCGCCGGTGGACCGGACGCGGCGCAGGGCCAGCGGGCCCTCACCGTCGAGCACGGGCAGCACCGTGCCGCCGCGGCCGTCGGCCCGGGCGGCGATCCGCGCGTGGGCCCGGACGCCGGCGGCGGTCACACCGTCCACGCGGCGAGCCGTTCCCGGACCCAGGCGGCGACGTCCGCGACCCCGTCCCCGGCGCGCAACGACTGGAAGACGACGGGGAGTTCGGCCCGCTGGGCCTTGGCGTCGGCGGCCATCCGGGTGAGGTCGGAGCCGACGTACGGGGCGAGGTCCGTCTTGTTGACGACGAGCAGGTCGGCGGTGGTGACGCCCGGGCCGCCCTTGCGCGGGATGTCGTCACCGCCGGCCACGTCGATCACGAAGATCTGCGCGTCCACGAGCCCCTTGGAGAAGGTCGCGGTGAGGTTGTCGCCGCCGGACTCGACGAGGATCAGGTCCAGCGGGCCAACCTCGTCCTCCAGGTCCTCCACGGCTTCGAGGTTGGCGGAGATGTCGTCGCGGATCGCCGTGTGCGGGCAGGCTCCGGTCTCCACGGCGGTGATCCGCTCGGGCGGCAGCACGGCCTCCCGGAGCAGGAACTCGGCGTCCTCACGGGTGTAGATGTCGTTGGTGACCACGGCGAGGGACAGCTCGTCGCGCAGCGCCCGGCACAGCGCGGCCACGGTCGCGGTCTTCCCGGACCCGACGGGCCCGCCGAGCCCGATGCGCAGCGCACGGCGCGTGCCGTCGGGGCGGTGTGCGTCCGCGCTGACGGCGGCGGGGCCGGAGTGGGTGTGATCGAGGTGCATGGGTACGGCTCCTAGGGACCGGGAGGTTGGTTCGGGGGGGGGCGGCGTCCCCGGGCTGTCGCTCGTCAACTGGTCGCGCCGGTGGGGTGGTTGGTCCAGGTCATGACGCGAACAGCCGGACCGGCCAGGCCGCGTGCCACTCCGCGCCGACCTCCAGCAGGGGGCCGGACGCCGCGGGCAGCGCGTCGACGCCTTCGGCGGCGGCTCGCCGTGCCGCCTCCACCGCCCTGTCCGCCACGCGGTCCACCTCCGGTGCCAGCCGCGCCAGCACGCCGGTCGCGTCGAACGGGTCCAGGCTCAGCAGGCGCACGGTCGCCGTCGCCGGCCCGCTCACGCTCTCGTACGCCGCGCAGTAGGCCGCGTCGTCCGGGCCCAGTCCGGCCATCCGTGCGGCCAGTCCGAGCACCACCGGCTGATGGGCGCCCTTGGGGAACTCCCGGGCCAGCGCGTCGAGTTCGGGCGCGGGCCAGCTCGCGCGGGCGGCCCGCAGCAGCTGGCGTCCGAGCCGGCGCGCGGCGGCGCGCAGCGCCGGGGAGGGGGTGCGGGCGTCCGCCGCCGCGTCCAGTTCCCGCACGTCCACGCCGAGTACGGCGGCCGCCGCGAGCGCGCCCGCGACCAGCCCCGCGGTGTGCAGCCGGCCCCGGCAGAAGTCCTCCAGGTGCCCGGCACCGGTGATCCGGCCCGCCTTGACGGCGGCCTCCGCCCCGCCGGAGTGCGCGTGCCCTCCGGCGGGAAAGCGGCCGTCGGCGAGGACCAGCAGCGCAGCCCTGCTCATCAGAAGAGGAAGTAGCGCTGGGCCATGGGCAGTTCGGCCGCGGGTGTCGCCTCGACCAGTTCGCCGTCGATGTGCACGGCGAAGCTGTCGGGGTCGATCCGCACGTCGGGCCGGGCGTCGTTCTCGCGCATGTCGGCCTTGGTGACCTGCCGGGTGGACTCGATCGCCACGAACCGCTTGCCGAGCTGGAGCCGCTCCGGCAGCCCGTCCTCGATCGCCAACGGGGCCACGAAATTCACCGAGTTGGCGGCCGGGGCACGGCCGATCGCGCCGTACATCGGGCGGGGCAGGATCGGCTGCGGAGTGGGGATGGAGGCGTTGGCGTCGCCCATCTGCGCGTACGCGATCTGCCCGCCCTTGAGCACGAGGAGCGGCTTGACCCCGAAGAACGCGGGCTCCCACAGGACGAGGTCGGCGAGTTTGCCGGTCTCGACGGAGCCGATCTCGGCGGCGAGGCCCTGGGCGAGCGCCGGGTTGATCGTGTACTTGGCGACGTAGCGCCGCACCCGGTGGTTGTCCGCGCGGCCGTCGCCGGGCAGGGCGCCCCGCCGGCGTTTCATGACGTGCGCCGTCTGCCAGGTCCGCAGGATCACCTCGCCGACCCGGCCCATCGCCTGGGAGTCGGAGGAGATGATCGAGATCGCGCCGAGATCGTGCAGCACGTCCTCCGCGCCGATGGTGGACGGCCGGATCCGGGACTCGGCGAACGCCAGGTCCTCGGGGACCGCCGGGTTCAGGTGGTGGCACACCATCAGCATGTCGAGGTGTTCCTCGGCGGTGTTGACGGTGTACGGCCTGGTCGGGTTGGTGGAGCTGGGCAGCACGTTGGCCTGCGAGACGACGGTCATGATGTCCGGTGCGTGCCCGCCGCCGGCGCCCTCGGTGTGGTACGAGTGGATGCCCCGGCCCGCGATGGCGGCGAGGGTGTCGCCGACGAACCCGGCCTCGTTCAAGGTGTCGGTGTGGATGGCGACCTGAATGCCCGTCCGGTCGGCCACGGTGAGCGCGGCGTCGATGACGGCCGGGGTGGAGCCCCAGTCCTCGTGCAGCTTCAGGCCGGCGGCGCCGCCGCGGATCTGGGACAGCATCGCCTCGTGGCTGACGGTGTTGCCCTTGCCGAGGAAGCCCACGTTGACGGGATAGGCCTCCATCGCCTCCAGCATCCGGGCCAGATGCCAGGGTCCGGGTGTCACGGTGGTCGCCTTGGAGCCCTCGGCCGGGCCGGTGCCGCCGCCGACCAGGGTGGTGATGCCGGAGGCGAGCGCCTCGTCGGCGATCTGCGGGCAGATGAAGTGGACGTGCGCGTCGATCGCACCGGCGGTCAGGATCCGCCCGTTACCCGCGATGATCTCGGTCTCGGGGCCGATGACCAGGTCGGGGTGGACGCCGTCCATGGTGTCGGGGTTTCCGGCCTTGCCGAGCGCGGTGATCCGGCCGTCGCGGATGCCGACGTCGGCCTTGACGACGCCCCAGTGGTCGACGACGACCACGCCGGTGATCACGGTGTCGGGGGTGCCGTCGGCGCGGGTGGCCCGGGACTGGCCCATGGACTCGCGGATGACCTTGCCACCGCCGAAGACCGCCTCGTCCCCGGAGGCGCCCGGGCCGCCGGATCGGTCCTCCTCGATCTCGATCAGCAGATCGGTGTCGGCGAGCCGGATGCGGTCACCGGTGGTGGGGCCGAAGAGGTCGGCATAGGCGCCGCGGGAGATCTCAGGCATCGAGGGAGCCTCCGGTCTCCCCGCGCAGCCCCGGCACGATCCGGGCGCCCGCGAGAGGGACGAGTTCGACGTCGACGGGGATGCCGGGCTCGAAGCGCACGGCGGTGCCGGCGGCGATGTTCAGCCGCCTGCCGCGGGCGGCGGCGCGGTCGAACTGAAGGCCGGGGTTGGCCTCGGCGAAGTGATAGTGGGAGCCGACCTGGACGGGCCGGTCGGCGGCGTTGAGGACGGTCACGCGGGTGGCCTCGCGGCCCTCGTTGTAGGCGACCGGGCCGTGCGCGAACAGAACCTCTCCGGGAATCATCGCGGCGCCCTCAGATGATCGGCTCGTGCACGGTGACGAGCTTGGTGCCGTCCGGGAAGGTGGCCTCCACCTGGACGTCGTGGATCATCTCGGCGATGCCCTCCATGACGTCGTCCCTGGTGAGGATCTTGCGGCCGGAGGACATCAGCTCGGCGACCGTACGGCCGTCCCGCGCGCCCTCAAGGATGTGCGAGGTGATGAGGGCGACCGCCTCGGGGTGGTTGAGCCTGAGCCCGCGGGCCCGGCGCCTCTCCGCCACGTCGGCCGCCACGTGGATGAGCAGCCTCTCTTGCTCGTGCGGGGTCAGTTGCACGTCCCACCTCACAGTCCTCGCTCCGGACCGTACGGGGTCCGGTTGCCGCAGCCACCACGACGGAGACAGGTCTAACACACCGACAAATACCAGGATTGCCAGCAATCCGGGCAGAAAAACCGCTGGTGGCGTGGATCGGCAGGTTAGTTCGCCGGAGTTTCAACGACGTTAACCAGACCTTGATCGCGCGATGACCGCGGGACGGTAAGCGGCTTACCCGTTCATCCGCACGGGTCAGGACACGCCGGGCCGCCGGTGCTCGGCGGCCATGCCGGGCCCCCGGTGCTCGGCGGCGAGCCCGAACCGCTGCTGCCGTTCGCGCGGAGCGGAACCGGCCTCGCGCAGCCCCGACACGGAGCTGATCACCTGATCCTCCGCGGCCGGCTCGTCGAGCGCGTCCAGCCGCTCCAGGTCACCGGCCGAGACCAGCGCGACCAGCGGCTTTCCATGCCGTGTCACGACGACGCGCTCACCGCCGTACACCACCCGGTTGATCAGGTCGGCGAGCTCAGCCCTGGCTTGCGTCACCGGAATCTCGTAGGCCATGACCCCATTCTAACGTCACGTACATCCTGTACATTTTTTACAGACGTCGAGCCGCACCGGCGGCCACGCCACACGAAGGGGTACGACCATGTCCCGCGCATTGGCCCGTCACGTCCTGCCGGAGTTCACGGAGCGCACCAGCAGCGGCGCACGCACGCTCGATCCCTACGGCAAGCTCTTCGAGGACCGGATCGTCTTCCTCGGCACCCCGCTCGACGACATCGCGGCCAACGACGTGATGGCGCAGCTGATGTACCTCGAACACGCGGCCCCCGAGCGGGACATCACGCTGTACATCAACTCCCCCGGCGGCACCTTCCAGGCGATGACCGCGATCTACGACACGCTGACCTACGTCAGCTGCGACGTGGCCACGTACTGCCTGGGCCAGGCCGCCTCCTACCCCGCGCTGCTGCTCGCGGCCGGCACCCCGGGCAAGCGGTTCGCGCTGCCCGGGGCGCGCATGGTGCTGGAACAGCCCCAGCTGACCGAACCGGTGCAGGGTCAGCCGAGCGACCTCCTCATCCAGGCCGAGGAGTTGACGCGGATGCGGGCGTTGACGGAGGAGATGCTGGTGCGGCACACCGGGCGCACGGCGGAGCAGGTGCACGCCGATCTGGAACGGCAGACGGTCCTGGACGCCCCGGCGGCTCTCACCTACGGTCTGGTGGACGGCATCGTGCCCGGCCGGCGCAGCACGCCCGGCGCACCGGACGCGAGGTGAGCCGAGGATGCTTCCCGAGCTTCCGCCGCTGCCCGCACTCACGCGGGCCGAGGGCGAACTGATCGACCGGTACCTGGAGGCGGCCGACCTGCTGGGCAGGGTCAACCCGGCGGCCGGCGGGGACACCTACCGAGGTCTGCGTGCGGCCCAGGCGCTGGTGCGCAAGGCCGCAGAGCTGCGTGACGCCCTCGCGTTGATGCACCGGCGGGGCGAGACGGAGCTGCACGGGGACACGCTGGCACGGGCGTTGCGGGTGCTGGACGGTGAACGCCGTACTGCGCGCGTCACGCTCCCGCCGGACGGCGTCGGCTGATCCGGACGCCCGGATGATCCGGCGGGATCGACATGTCGACACGATTGGTTCGTACGGGGTGTCAAACGGCCCGAACGACGTACCGCCGACCGGTGTATATCCAGATCGTTTTCCGGGGCCCGCGGCCCGCGCACGGCGCGGGCCGGCGGATCCTGCACGCTGACGTCTTCCCAGGTCCGGGGCTACGTACGGGTTTTGACGAGGTCTCGAACACCGCGCTGTCCACCCGAACGGGTGAGTGGTGAGTAACGCCACAAATCCCCGGTTCCGTTGGGATTTTCCGACTGCAGTACGTCAAGATCCCTGACTGACGACAAGCCCCCGCCACAGCGGCGGGGCGATCCGGGCGGACGCCGAGTCCTGCCGCCGCCCGGGTGACCGGTCGACAGGAGTGGATCGGCAGGAGTGGAGGACCCAGGCAAGACGGGTCGCCGGGGCGGACGTCGTCTGTGCGTGACAGGCGGACGACCGAAGGCTCCGAGCAGCCCTTGGGGTGAAGCCGCGGCAACGCGGCCGGGCACCTTCGCCAGCCCGAATCCGACAGGTCATCCTTCACAGGCGGCTGACGAAGGGTTGCGCATGACTGCGCTCAATCGTGTCCCGTCGCTCATGGCCCGGGCCGGTACGGCCTCGGCCCTCACCCTCGCCGCCGTGGGCGGCTCGATCGTGGTCCCGGGGCTCTCCACCGACGCCTCGGCAGCTACTCTCGCGACGAAAGCGCTCCAGGTCGCGGCCTCCAAGAGGGGCGCCCCGTACCAGTACGGGGCCACCGGGCCGCGCCGGTTCGACTGCTCGGGGCTGACCCTCTACTCGTTCAAGAAGGCGGGCAAGACCCTGCCGCGTACCGCCGCCGCGCAGTACAACACGTCACACCACATCTCGGCCGACAGCCGCAGGGCCGGTGACCTGGTGTTCTTCCACTACGGCTCGAACGTCTACCACGTCGGCATCTACGCGGGCCACAACAAGATCTGGCACGCGCCGAAGACCGGGGACGTGGTACGGCTCCAGAAGATCTGGACCAGGAGCGTCTGGTACGGCCGGATCAGCTGATCCGGCGTCAGGCTGTGAGCGGCTCCAGCAGCAGGGCCGCTCACAGCACCGTAGCGCCACCCCGGTGCCCGCCTGGAGCCCACGGGCGGCCCGGGGAGGCGGGGCGACCGCACCACGCGATCTCGGTGGCCTCGGGGGTGTCGCTTGGATCAGGCGGCCGTGCGGAACGGCGCCTGCCGGCCGACCCGAGCGGGGTCGTGGGGCCCCTCCCGCGCGAGCGAAGCCGGGCGTGGGAGAGTCGGCGATCGACGACAACGCCGCTGGTGGTGCCCCCTCTGGGGGAGCGCCTGCCAGGGCCCGCGACGCCGGGATGATCCAAACGACACCCCCTCGTAGCCTGCCGTCGGCGCTGACGCTCCTTCAGGATGCCGTCGGCACCGCCCACGGCAGTTCGATGGACACCGTCTTGCCGCCCTCCCTCGTGGGGCGGATGCGGAGTTTGCCGCCGCACTCGGCGGTGAGCCAGCGGATGATGACCATGCCGCGGCCGTTGTCCTGCTGCACGGCGGCGGGCAGTCTCTTCGGGAAGCGGGGATGACTGTCCGTGACGCCGATGTGCAGTTGTTCGTCACGGTCCAGTGCGATGTCGACCGTGAAGGTGGGTGACTGGCCGAAGGTGTGCTGTACCGCGTTGGTGGCGAGTTCGGAGACGATGAGCCGGACGGTGTCGGCCGCTTCGGTGTCCGACGGCAGGCCCCACTCCGCGAGGGTGCCGACGACGTAGGAGCGGGCGGCGGAGACCGAGGCGGGAGCGCTCGGCAGAGTGACGGATGCTTCCAGGTGGTCTGCCATGGCGTCGTCGTCCCTTTCCCGCGGGATCGCACCGACAAGGAGCGGTTGGTTCGAGTACGGTCCCGGACTGGTGCTTCTTCGTCAGACTGCCATCACCGAAGCGGTCACGGGGAGGGATCCACCAAGATATGCATATATCTGTCGCCCGAAGCGGTGAACTCTACGACGCAATACCGTATTGGGGCGGCCCGGAAGGAGTAAGGAGGAGCCCATGCAGAACGGGCCGGCGGTACGGCGCCGCAAACTGGGCGCCGAACTGCGCATGCTGCGTACCGGCGCTGGGCTCACGAGCGGTGACGCGGCCCGGCTGGTCGGGTGGCACCAGTCGAAGGTGAGCCGGATCGAGACCGGCGCCAGCGGGGTGAAACCAGCCGATGTGCGCTCCCTGCTCGACGCCTACGAGGTGCGGGACGGGCATCTGCGCGAGTTGCTGCTGATGCTGGCGGGCTCCGACGGGGCGGGCGACCGGCACCGCTGGTGGCACGCCTACCGCGGGGTGCTGCCGCCGACGTACCGGGATTTCATCAGTCTGGAATCGCAGGCGAGCGCGATGCGGACCCTGGAGACCACGGTGGTGCCGGGCCTGCTCCAGACGCCCGAGTACGCCCGCGCGGTGACCCGGGCGGCGGTGCCCGACCTGGACGAGGAGCGGCTGGACACGCTGGTGGAGGTGCGGCTGGCCCGGCAGGACGTGCTGCGCTCCGACCCGCCGCTGGAGCTGAGCGCGGTGCTGGACGAAGCGGTGCTGCGGCGCGAGGTCGGCGGCCCCGATGTGATGGCCCGCCAGTTGGAGCGGCTCACGGAGGCCGCCCGCCTGCCCCAAGTGCGGCTGCAGGTACTGCCGTTCGCCGCCGGAGCCCATGTGGGCCTCACCGGACCTTTCGTTATCTTCTCATTTCCGAGCACTTCTGATCTGGACGTGGTTGTTCTCGACCAATTGACGAGTAGCCTCTACCTCGAACGGAAAGAAGACCTCAAGGCTTACTCGGAGGCCTTCGACACCCTTCGGATCCACGCCCTTTCCCCCGAGGACTCGTTGGATTACATCGCCGGAATAGGTGACGGCGCGTAAGGAGGCACGCCCCCCATGTCAGCACCGCCTCGGATCGTCCCTGCCAGTACCGACCTGCACGACGTGCGCTGGCTGCGCAGCAGCTACAGCACGGGAGCCAACAACTGCGTGGAGACGGCTCGGCCGCGCTCCGGCCCGTGGGCCGGAGCGCTCGCCGTGCGCGACTCGAAGAGCCCGGCCGGGCCCGCGCTGCTCTTCTCCGCCCGCAGCTGGGCCGGGTTCCTCTCCACTCTCTGATCAGAGCCGATCACACGTAGTCAGTCAGGTAATCAGCCAGGCAGTCCGTCACGCGTGAAGCACGACCGTGTCACGCCGACTCATGGTCGCGTTTCGTCGATCACCCGTACAGCGCGTTCGGTCTCCGCCCCGGACAGGTCCGCCCGGGCGGTCAGCCGCAGCCGCGAGATGCCGTCGGGCACGGAAGGAGGACGGAAGCAGCCCACGGCCAGTCCCGCCGTACGGCAGTCGGCCGCCCAGCGCACCGCCTGCTCCGGGGACGGAGCCCGCACGGAGACCACCGCGGCGTCCGGACGCACCGCGTCCAGACCCGCGGCGGTGAGCCGTGCGTGCAGCTCCGCGGCCACGTCACGGGCCCGCGCCGCCCGCTCCGGCTCGCGCACGAGCAGCCGCAGGGCCGCCAGCGCCGCACCCGCCGCCGCCGGGGCCAGCCCCGTGTCGAAGATGAACGTCCTGGCCGCGTTGACCAGATGGTCGATCACCCGCGCCGGTCCCAGCACCACCCCGCCCTGACTGCCCAGCGACTTGGACAGAGTGGCCGTGACCACCACGTCCGCCGCGCCCGCTAGCCCCGCCGCGTACGGCGCGCCCCGGCCGCCGTCGCCCAGCACCCCGAGCCCGTGCGCGTCGTCCACGACCAGTCCGGCGCCGTACTCGCGGCAGGCCGCGGCCAGCTCGGCCAGCGGCGCCGCGTCGCCGTCCACGGAGAACACCGAGTCGGAGACGACGATCGCCTCACCCTCGTGCGTGCTCAGCGCCTTGCGCACCGCCTCCGGGTCGGCGTGCCCGACGACCTGCCGGGCGCCCCGGGCGAGCCGGCAGCCGTCGATGAGCGAGGCGTGGTTGCCCGCGTCGGAGACGATCAGCGAGCCGTGCGGGCCGAGCGCCGTGACCGCGGCCAGGTTCGCGGCGTACCCGGAGGAGAAGACCAGGGCCGCCTCGAAGCCGCAGAAGGCGGCCAACTCGCGCTCCAGCTCGGTGTGCAGCTCGGTGGTGCCGGTGACCAGCCGGGAGCCGGTGGAGCCGCCGCCCCAGGTCCGGGCCGCCCCGGCCGCGCCCTCGACGACCTCGGGGTGGTGGGCGAGGCCCAGGTAGTCGTTGCTCGCCAGGTCCAGCAGGGGTGAGTCGGCGGGGCGCGGGCGCAGGGTGCGGACGAGTCCGGCGCGGCGGCGCGCCTCGGCCTGGTCGTCGATCCAGCCGAACGCCATGGTTCCTCCGGGGCTTTTGTAGGTAGCGCACAGACACTAGCGGCCCGGCCGACCGCCCAGGGTGTGGCAATACCCACACGGTGAACCGTCTCCGTTGTGCAAACTCTCCTTGGCCCCGGGCGGTCCCGTAAGACAGGATCGGACCTCATGGACCTGCTGAACACGCTGGTGGACAAGGGGCTTCGGCGCGAGCTGCCGACCCGCGAAGAAGCGCTCGCCGTGCTGGCCACCTCCGACGACGACCTGCTCGATGTGGTGGCCGCGGCCGGGAAGGTGCGCCGGCACTGGTTCGGGCGCCGGGTGAAACTCAACTATCTGGTGAACCTCAAGTCGGGCCTGTGCCCGGAGGACTGCTCCTACTGCTCCCAGCGGCTCGGCTCGGACACCGGCATCCTGAAGTACACCTGGCTGAAGCCCGACGAGGCCTCCCGGGCCGCGGCGGCCGGGCTGGCCGGCGGTGCCAAGCGGGTCTGTCTGGTGGCGTCGGGCCGCGGTCCGACCGACCGTGACGTGGACCGGGTGGCCGGCACGATCAAGGCGATCAAGGAGCAGAACGAGGGCGTCGAGGTGTGCGCCTGCCTCGGGCTGCTCTCCGACGGCCAGGCCGAGCGGCTGCGCGAGGCGGGCGCGGACGCCTACAACCACAACCTCAACACGTCCGAGGGCACGTACGCCGACATCACCACCACCCACACCTACGCCGACCGGGTGGACACGGTGAACAAGGCGCACGCGGCCGGTCTGTCCGCCTGCTCCGGGCTGATCGCGGGCATGGGCGAGAGCGACGAGGACCTCGTCGACGTGGTCTTCTCGCTGCGCGCGCTGGACCCGGACTCGGTCCCGGTCAACTTCCTGATCCCGGTCGAGGGCACCCCGCTGGCCAAGGAGTGGAACCTCACCCCGCAGCGCTGCCTCCGGATCCTCGCGATGGTGCGCTTCGTGTGCCCGGACGTCGAGGTGCGCATCGCGGGCGGCCGTGAGGTCCACCTGCGCACGATGCAGCCCCTCGCGCTGAACCTGGCCAACTCCATCTTCCTCGGCGACTACCTGACCACCGAGGGCCAGGCCGGCAAGGCCGACCTGGAGATGATCGCGGACGCCGGGTTCGAGGTGGAGGGCGCCGGCGAGGTGACGCTGCCGGAGCATCGGGTGACGGGCGCGGCGGCGGGCGGCTGCGGGTCGCACGAGGGCGCCGGGTGCGGGTCGCACGAGGGCGCCGGGTGCGGGTCGCACGAGGGCGCCGAGGGTGCCGGGTGCGGGTCGCACGCCGGTGGTGGTGTCTGCGGTACGGCGGAGGTGCCGGTAGCGAACGAGGCGCGCACGGACCTCGTCGCCGTACGCCGCCGAGGGGCCGGAACGGACCTCGCGCCCAATGCCTGAGCTGGGGGTGCCCGAGCTGCTGGAGCTGGACCGGCGGCACGTGTGGCATCCGTACGGACCGATGCCGGGGCGTGTCCAACCGCTCGTCGTGGAGTCGGCGAGCGGTGTCCGGCTGCGGCTCGCGGACGGCGCGGGCGAGCTGGTGGACGGCATGTCGTCCTGGTGGTCGGCGATCCACGGCTACGCCCACCCGGTGCTCGACGAGGCGGCGCGGCGGCAGCTCGGCCGGATGAGCCATGTGATGTTCGGCGGGCTCACGCACGAGCCCGCCGTGCGTCTCGCGAAGCTCCTTGTCGACATGTCGCCGGACGGTCTGGAGCACGTCTTCCTCGCCGACTCCGGCTCGGTGTCGGTCGAGGTCGCCGTGAAGATGTGCCTCCAGTACTGGCGTTCGCTCGGCCGCCCCGGCAAGCGGCGCCTGCTGACCTGGCGCGGCGGCTATCACGGCGACACCTGGAACCCGATGTCGGTGTGCGACCCCGAGGGCGGGATGCACCAGCTGTGGTCCGGGGTGCTGCCGCGCCAGGTGTTCGCGGACGCGCCGCCCACGGAGTACGAGGAGTCGTACGCGGACCGTCTGCGGGAGCTGGTCGCCCGCCACGCGGACGAGCTGGCCGCGGTGATCGTGGAGCCGGTGGTGCAGGGCGCGGGCGGAATGCGCTTCCACTCCCCCGCCTATCTGCGGGTGCTGCGCGAGGCGTGCGACGCGCACGGCGTGCTGCTGGTGTTCGACGAGATCGCCACCGGATTCGGCCGGACGGGCGCGCTGTTCGCGGCGGACCACGGGGCCGTCACCCCGGATGTGATGTGCGTGGGCAAGGCGCTCACCGGCGGCTATCTGACGATGGCCGCGACGCTGTGCACCGCGCGGGTCGCCGACGGCATCTCGCGGGGCGAGGTGCCGGTGCTCGCGCACGGCCCCACGTTCATGGGCAACCCGCTCGCGGCGGCCGTGGCCTGCGCCTCTGTCGAACTGCTGCTGGGCCAGGACTGGCTGTCCGAGGTCAAGCGGATCGAGACGGGCCTGCGGGACGGGCTGGCACCGGCCGCGGAACTGCCGGGTGTGAAGGACGTCCGGGTGCTGGGCGCGATCGGGGTGGTCCAGCTCGATCACGAGGTGGACATGCGGGCCGCCACGGACGCCGCGGTGCGGGAGGGCGTGTGGCTGCGCCCGTTCCGCGACCTGGTCTACACGATGCCGCCGTACGTCACCTCGGACGAGGACGTGGCACGGATCGCGCGCGCGGTGTGTGCCGCGGCGCGGGAGGGTTGAGATGCCGGTACTGGTGATCACGGGGACGGGCACGGAGGTCGGCAAGACCGTCACCACCGCCGCCGTCGCCGCCGCGGCGCTCGCGGCGGGGCGCTCGGTGGCCGTGCTGAAGGCCGCGCAGACGGGCGTACGGCCGGACGAGCGCGGGGACGCCGACGAGGTCGCACGGCTCGCGGGTCCGCTCACGGCGGCCGAAACGGCCCGCTTCCCCGAGCCGTTGGCGCCGGGCACGGCGGCCCGGCGCGCCGGGATGGCGCCGGTGCACCCGCAGGAGGTGGCCGACCGGGCGGCCAAGCTGACCGCCGAGCACGATCTGGTGCTGGTCGAGGGCGCGGGCGGGCTGCTCGTCCGGTTCGACGCGGCCGGCGGCACACTGGCGGACGTGGCCGGGCTGCTGGACGCGCCGGTGCTGGTCGTGGCCTCGCCCGGGCTCGGCACGCTGAACACCACGGAGCTGACGGCCCGCGAACTGCGGTGCCGGGAGCTGGAGTTGGCGGGCGTGGTGATCGGCAGCTGGCCCGACTCCCCCGACCTGGCCGCCCGCTGCAACGTGACCGACCTGTCGGCGGTGGCGGGGGCGCCGCTGCTCGGCGCCATTCCCTGCGGAGCCGGGGCGTTGTCGCCGGGCGACTTCCGTGTGGCGGCGCCGGGGTGGCTCGCGCCACCGCTGGACGGGACGTGGGACGCGGAGGCCTTCCGGGTGCGGGTGGCGCCGTAGGGGTACGGCGCGGGTGCCTTCGCGGATCCCGGGGGACAATCCCCCTGAGAACGTCCTCCGGGAGGTGCCATGCGACTGATGTCGGCCGGTTCTGCCAAGGTCGCGCCGAGCCCTGTCCACCATCCGCTGTTCGCCCGGTTCTACGCCCGCTGCAGCGTCGACGCGGAGAGGCGGCTCGGTCTCGCCGCCGTGCGGGAGCGGCTGCTCGCCGGGCTGTCCGGGCGGGTGATCGAGGTCGGCGCGGGCAACGGGCTGAACTTCGCCCGCTATCCGGCCGCCGTGGCCGAGGTCGTCGCCGTCGAGCCCGAGCCGCTGCTGCGCCGGTTGGCCCTGGATGCCGCGCAGCGTGCGCAGGTGCCGGTCGACGTGGTGCCGGGCGCGGCGGAGGCGCTGCCTGTCAAGAGCGAGGCGTACGACGCGGCGGTGCTGTCGCTGGTGCTGTGCAGCGTGCGGGACGTGGCGCGGGCGCTCGCCGAGGTACGGCGGGTGCTGCGGCCCGGCGGTGAGGTGCGCTTCTTCGAGCACGGGCGGGGCGGCGGCCGGATGATGACGCTGACCCAGCGGGCCCTGGACCGCACCGTGTGGCCCGTGCTGTTCGGCGGCTGTCACGTAGCCCGCGAGCCGGTCGAGGCGCTGCGCGAGGCGGGATTCGAACTCGGCCCGTACCGGCGGCTGTTGCTGCCGGAGCAGGGCCCGAAGCTGCCGACCTCGTACGGCGTGCTGGGCGTCGGCTGGCGCCCGAGGGAGCCGGGGTCCCGCTGACCGCCGCGAGCCGGACGGTCTGCGTCAGATGCTCCAGCGCCGCAGCTCCCGTGCGATGGCGTCCACGTCGGCCGCGCCGTCCTTCACCAGCCGGGCCAGGTCGCGCACCTGCTCGGCGGAGGTGACGACCTTGACGCCGCTGGCGACCAGGTAGGCGTAGGCGACCGCCGAGGCGAACAGCGCGTTGGAGCGCTCCAGCGCCGGTACGTGGATCAGCAGCTGGAGGAGGGCGGCGGCGCGGGCATGCGGGTCGTCGTAGACGGGTACGCCGAATATCTCGGCGCGGTGCCGGGCGACGGCGGCGATCAGCGCGCCCCAGTCGGTGACCTGCGGGTCCCCGGGTGTGCGCTGTTCGGCGAGCATGAGCAGCCAGGCGAGGTCGATGCTGAGCTCGTTCAAGGGATCAGCGGCCGTCCCCGGTGCCGCCACCGCTGCCCCGGGTCTCGGTGAACTCCTCGGCGAACACGGTCTCGTACTGCTTCATGAAGTCGGCGGCGGCGTCCACGAACGTGCGGCCGGCCTCGCCGGTGTCCTGTCTGACCAGCTCTTCTATGTAGCGGTTGACGCTGATGCCACGGGCCAGGGCGCGTTCGCGGGCCGCGCGGGCGGTGCCTTCGTCCACGCGCACGTTCAGCTGGGTCTTCGCCATGCTTCGACGCTAGCGCCGAGGTGCTAGCAACCGCAAGGGCGCACGGAATCGCCGTGCCGTGCCTGTCTGTCCCCCGCGCGCGCCGTCCCTTACGCTCGCCCAGGACGGGCGTACGCGGACCGGCGACCGGGAGGCGGTCTTGTCCACACCTGACGCAGTGGCTGCGCAGCACGGGCCGGGGCGCGCGCCGGACGGCGGGTTCGCGGCCCGCGCCCGCGCCCTGACCAAGGCCTACGGCTCCGGCGAGACGGCCGTGGTCGCCCTGGACGCGGTGGACGTGGACATCGCGCGCGGCCGGTTCACCGCCGTGATGGGGCCCTCGGGCTCCGGCAAGTCCACGCTCATGCACTGCCTGGCGGGGCTCGACACCGTGACGGCGGGCGAGGTGTGGCTCGGTGACACCGAGATCACCGGGCTGAGGGACCGTGAGCTGACCCGGCTGCGGCGAGACCGGATCGGGTTCATGTTCCAGTCGTTCAACCTCGTTCCGACGCTCACGGCCGCCGAGAACATCACGCTGCCGATGGCCATCGCGGGCCGCAGGCCCGACGAACGATGGCTGGACCAGGTGATCGACAGGCTCGGCCTGCGGGACCGGCTGGCCCACCGGCCCGCGCAGCTGTCCGGCGGTCAGCAGCAGCGTGTGGCGTGCGCGCGGGCGCTGCTCTCCCGGCCTGAGCTGATCTTCGCCGACGAGCCGACCGGCAACCTGGACTCGCGGGCCGGCCTGGAGGTGCTGGGCTTCCTGCGCGGGGCTGTGGACGATCTCGGGCAGACGGTCGTCATGGTCACCCACGACCCCGGCGCCGCCGCCCATGCCGACCTGGTGCTCTTCCTCGCCGACGGCCGCATCGTGGACGAGACGGCCCGGCCGACGGCGGACGCCGTACTGGAACGCATGCGTGTCCTTTCCGGAGGGAACCCGCGGTGCTGAAGGCGACCCTGAGGAGCTTCGTCGCGCACAAGGGGCGGCTCGCGCTGTCCGCCCTGGCGGTGATCCTGTCCGTGGCGTTCGTCGCGGGCAGCCTGATCTTCTCGGACACCGTCACCCGTACCTTCGACCGGCTCTTCGCCTCCACCGCCGCCGATGTGACCGTGCAGCCGAAGCAGGACCTGAAGTCCCCGGTGCCGGGCGCCGCGGTGCAGACCCTGCCCGCGACGCTGCGGGACCGGGTGGCCCGGGTGCCCGGGGTCGCGGCCGCCCGCGCGGACGTCAAGGTGCAGAACATCGTGGTGGTCGACCGCCACGACAGGTCCGTCGGGCCGACCACCGGCGCCCCGACCATCGCCACCGCCTGGTACGCCGGTCACCGCAGCCCGGTGGAGCTGACCTCCGGCCGCGCGCCGCACGGTGCGGGCGAGGCGCTGCTGGACGCGGACACCGCGGCCAGGAAGCACGTACGGATCGGCGACCCGCTGACGGTGCAGGCGCAGCCGGGCACGTTCCGCGTCCGGGTCGTCGGGATCGCCACGTTCACCACGACCAACCCGGGCGCGGCCCTGGTCTTCCTGGACCCGGCGGTGGCGGGCCGGGAGCTGCTCGGCTCCCAGGCGCTCGCGACCAGCGTCTCGGCGGACGCGGCGAAGGGCGTGTCGGACGCCTCGCTCAGGCTGCGGGTCGGCCGGGCGGTCGGCACCGGCGCCTACGACGTGAAGACGGCCGGCGAGCAGGCCAAGTCGGCGGCGGCCGCTCTCGGCCCCTTCCTGGACGTGATCAAGTATGTGATGCTCGGTTTCGCGGGTGTCGCGCTGCTCGTCGGCGTCTTCCTGATCGTCAACACCTTCTCCATGCTGATCGCCCAACGCACGCGTGAGCTGGGCCTGTTGCGGGCGCTCGGCGCGGACCGGCGGCAGGTGCGGCGCTCGGTGCTCACCGAGGCGCTGCTGCTCGGACTGGCCGGCTCGACGCTCGGCCTCGGCGCCGGGATCGGGCTGGCGCTGGGGCTGATCCGGCTGATGAGCCTGTTCGGGATGAACCTCAAGGCCACGGAGATGGTCATCGGCTGGCCGACGCCCGTCGCGGCGTACGTCGTCGGGCTCGGCGTCACCTTCGTGGCGGCCTATCTGCCCGCCCGGCGCGCGGCGGCGGTCTCGCCGATGGCCGCGCTGGTGGACGCCGAGGTCGCCGGCGTGGGCAGGCCGTTGACGGCGCGGGCCGTCGCCGGGGCGGCGCTGGGTGCGGCCGGGGCGGCGGCGCTGGCGGGGTGCGCCGCGGCCACGAAGACCGCGCAGGCGGCCGTGCTGCTGGGTGCCGGAGTCGTCCTGACCCTGATCGCGACCGTCGTCGCCGGACCGCTGCTGGTTCGGCCCGTGATCCGGGTGCTGGGCGCCGCCTTCCCGGCGCTGTTCGGCCCGGTCGGCCGGATGAGCCAGCGCAACGCCCTGCGCAATCCCCGCCGTACCGGCGCCACCGCCGCGGCCCTCATGGTGGGCCTCGCGCTGGTGGGCGGGATGTCGGTGGCCAGCGCCTCGATGTCGGCGTCGTTCGACCGGCAGATCGACAAGAACCTCGGCGCCGACTTCATCGTCCAGAACGCCAACTTCACCCCGTTCACCCGGCAGGTGCGGGACACCGTGGCCGCCACGCGCGGCGTCGGGCTCGTCGTACCGCAGCGGCTCACCCAGGTCGCCGTACGACTGCCGGACGGCCGCCGGGTCCAGACCTCCGCCGTCGGGTACGGCCCGGGGCTCGACGATGTCGTGCACCTCACGTACGCGCAGGGCGGCACGGCCGCCGCGCTGGCGGACGGGCACCTCGCCATGGACGCCGGCTTCGCCAGGGACCACGGGGTGCGGATCGGCGGCACGCTCCCGGTCGAGTTCCCCGGCGGGCGGCACACGACGCTGACCGTCGGCGCGCTCACCCACCAGGACACGGCACAGGGCTTCGGCGCCCAGGGCGGCCTGTACTTGGGCCTCGCCACCTTCGCGAGGTACGTGCCGAGCGGCCAGGACTCGGTGCTGTACGTCAACGCGGCCACCGGTACGAGACCGCAGGACCTGCGCCCCGGGCTGGAGCGGGCCCTGAAGCCGTTTCCGCAGGTCCAGGTGCGCGACCAGGACGACTACAAGCAACTGGTCCACGACCAGATCGCCGTGCTGCTCTACCTCGTGTACGCGCTGCTCGCCCTGGCGATCGTCATCGCCGTGCTCGGTGTGGTCAACACGCTCGCCCTGTCGGTGGTGGAACGGACGAGGGAGATCGGGCTGCTGCGCGCGATCGGGCTGGGACGCCGGCAGCTGCGCCGGATGATCCGGCTGGAGTCGGTGGTGATCGCGGTCTTCGGAGCGGTCCTCGGGCTGGCGCTGGGGCTGGTGTGGGGCGTGTGCATGCAGCGGGTACTGGCCCTGCGCGGGCTGCGGGAACTGGCGGTCCCCTGGACCACGATCGTCGCGGTCGTCATCGGCGCGGCGGTGGTGGGCGTGGTGGCGGCGCTGCTGCCGGCCCTGCGGGCGTCCCGGATGAACGTGCTGGCGGCGATCGCCCACGAGTGAGGATCCGGCGGGCGCAGCCGAGCGTGGAGTGAGGACCCGCCGGAGAGCATCCGCCGTGCCGGGTCGCGCCCGACGCACCCGGGATCGCCTGCTCAGCAGCGACGCGCGTCGAGCGCCTCGTCGTTGGCCGTGGTGGCGGCCGCGGAGCGCCTGTACGGCGGTGCGGAGAACGCGCCGGATGCCCGTGGGGTGGCTGCTCGATGAGGAGTTCGCGTTCGGCGAGCCCTAGGGACGACCGGCGAGTTCCTCGGCGAACTCGCGGATGCCGTAGCCCACCAAGGCACGTGCAGCGACACCACGGCCCAGGCCGTCCCCTTCCTCACAGAGCTGATCTGTGACGACGGCGTCGCCCCCGGCAGCCGCTTGGTTCTGCTCTGCGACCTGTTGCGGCTCGGTGCCTCGGGGCTCGCGGCAGCGGTCTCCGTGGCCGACCGCGTCACAGCACTCGGGGGCGTCTGGGAGGAGTCCGCGGCTGAGTACGTGACACGGCGGGCCATCGTCAGCGAGCTGCCGAGGCTGCTGTCCCGCTGGGAGGACGAGAGCGATGCCGTCCGATTCGCTCTCCCGGCTCCGGCAGGCAGTTCCCGCGCCGACGTCGTGTCGCTCAAAGCCGCACGCCCGAACGTGGATCCGGAGAATCTGGGACGGGCCGTCCTTCCGGTTCTCGTCCTCGAAGACGTGGGGCCCGAGGCACAGGCATAGGGAGAGGCAAGCGAGGGGCATGGGGAGACGAAGCCGCCGGGGGCGGTGCACGGCCCGCGTTGTCCGCCCCCGGCACGGAAACCGTTCGCCAGACAGACCGGCGCTCTGCTTGGCTCCCCCCATGAGCGATCTCCACATCCGCTGCGCCACCCTCTCGGACATCGACACCGTGCTGCGGTTCTGGCGCGACGCCGCGGAGGGAACGAGCATCAGCGACGACCACGACGGAGTGGCCCGACTCATCGCACGAGACCCCGAAGCCCTGCTCCTCGCCGAGCGCGACGGCCTCCTCACCGGCACGGTCATAGCGGGCTTCGACGGATGGCGATGCTCCGCCTACCGACTGGCCGTACACCCCGACCACCGCCGGCAGGGCATCGCCACCGCCCTGCTGGAAGCCGCGGAACAACGCTTCGCCGCCCTGGGCGGGCGACGGGTCGACGCCATGGTGCTGGAGGCCAACGAACGGGCGCACCACACGTGGGCCGCGGGCGGCTACCACCGCGAGGACCACTGGCGGCGCTGGGTGAAGCCGCTGTCCGAGCCCGCGAACTGACCCCGAAGACCAGCTTTGCCCATCCTTTACCATTGAGGGAGCACTCGACCCCTCGATGAAAGGTTGTGAGCGTCCGCCCATGGGCGAGCCTCCCAGTCCGCGACACCGCGCGTTCCGCCCCGCCCTGCCCGATCATGGGACGGGGGTGACCCGATGACCGAAGTGCTGCTCCTTCTGGTGGCGATCCTGCTGTCGCTCGCCTGCGGCGCCTTCGTGGCGGCGGAGTTCTCGCTGACCACGGTGGAGCGCGGCGAGCTGGAGCGCGCGGCGGAGCGCGGCGAACGCGGGGCGCAGGGCGCCCTGAAGGCCGCGCGGAACCTCACCTTCCAGCTCTCCGGCGCCCAGCTCGGCATCACCGTGACCAACCTGGTGGTCGGCATGCTCGCCGAGCCGTCGATCGCCAAGCTGCTGGCCGGCCCGTTCCGGGCGACGGGCCTGTCGGACGACGTGGCGAGCTCGGTCGCCCTGGTGGTCGGTACGGCGCTGTCGACGGTGTTCCTGATGGTCGTCGGCGAGCTGGTACCGAAGAACTGGGCGATCTCCTCGCCGCTGGCCGTGGCCAAGCGGGTGGGCAGTGCGCAGCGCTTGTTCAGTGCGGCCTTCGGGCCCTTCATCACACACCTGAACAACACGGCCAACCGTGTGGTGCGCCGCCTCGGCATCGAGCCGGCCGAGGAGCTGGCCTCCGCGCGCGGCCCCCAGGAGCTGGCGGCGCTCGCCCGGCACTCCGCGAAGCAGGGCGCGCTGGAGGCGGACACCGCCGAGCTGTTCGTGCGCACCCTGAACCTGGCCGACCTCACGGCGGAGAACGTGATGACCCCGCGCGTGCAGGTCGTCGCCCTGGACACCCAGGCGACCTGCGAGGACGTGGCGAACGCGACCCGGGCCACCGGGCTGTCCCGGTTCCCGGTCCACCGGGGCGGCCTGGACTCGGTCGTGGGCATCGCGCACGTGAAGGACGTCCTGGCCGTGCCCGCCGCCGAGCGGCCGCGCCGCCCGGTCTCGCAGGTGATGCGCGAGCCGCTGCTCGTCCCCGAGTCCCTGACCGTCGACCGGCTCCTGGACCGCCTCGGCGGCCGGCGCACGATGGCCGTCGTCATCGACGAGTACGGGGGCACGGCGGGCGTGGCGACGCTGGAGGACATCGTGGAGGAGGTCGTCGGCGAGGTGCGCGACGAGCACGACCCGCACGAGACGCCCGACCTCGCCCCCGCCGGCGCGGACGAACAGGGCCGCGCCCTGTACTCGGCCGACGGCGCCGCCCGCACCGACCAGCTCGCGCGCGTGGGGCTGCGCGTCCCCGAGGGGCCCTACGAGACCCTGGCCGGTCTGGTCGCGGCGCGGCTGGGCCGGATACCGCGGACCGGTGACACGGTCGAGGTCGCCGGCTGGCGGCTGGACGTCGTGGACGCCTCCGGCCGCCGGGCGGCCCGGGTGCTGCTGCACGCGCCGCTGGACGACGAACAGGCCCACGAAAGCCCGGAGGGGGCGCGATGACCGCCGTACAGCTGCTGATCGGGCTGGCGACGCTCGTCGTCAACGCCTTCTTCGTGGCGGGCGAGTTCGCGCTGATCTCCGTGCGCCGCTCGCAGATCGAGCCGCTGGCCCAGGAGGGCGACCGGCGCGCGAAGAGCGTGCTGTGGGGTCTGGAGCACGTCTCGGCGCTGCTGGCCGCCGCCCAGCTCGGCATCACGCTGTGCACGCTGGTCCTCGGTGTGGTCGCCGAGCCGGCGATCGCGCATCTGCTGGAGCCGGTCTTCCACGCGCTCGGGGTGCCCGTGAGCGCGGGCCACGCCGTGTCCTTCGTGATCGCGCTGACCCTGGCGACGTATCTGCACATGCTGCTCGGCGAGATGGTCCCGAAGAACATCTCCCTCGCCGAACCGGTGCGCGGCGCGCTGCTGCTCGGCCCGCCGCTGGTCGCGCTGTCCCGGGCGCTGCGGCCGGTGATCTTCTCCGTCAACGCGTTCGCGAACGGGCTGCTCAAGCTGTTGCGGGTGGACGCCAAGGACGAGGTCGCGGCGAGCTTCACCGACGCCCAGCTGGCCGAGATCGTCAAGGACGCCGGTGAGGCCGGCCTGATCGACGACCGGGCGCAGGAGCGGCTGCACGACGCCCTGGAGCTGGGCCGCCGGCCGGTGCGGGACGTCGTGGTGCCGTTGGACAGGGTCGTCTACGCGCGCGTGGGCGTCACCCCGGAGGAGCTTGAGCGGCTGACGGCCGAGTCGGGCTTCTCGCGGTTCCCGGTGGTCGACGCGGGCCGGCGGATCGTGGGTTATCTGCACGTCAAGGACGCCCTGGACGCCTCGCCCCAGGACATACCGTTCCGGCTGCGGGACATGCGCTCCATCGCGCGCGTGCGGGAGAGCACCCCGTTGGACGACGTCCTGACCGCGATGCGCGGCAGCCGCACCCACCTGGCGGCCGTGCTCGGCGAGGACGGCCGCCTGGCCGGCCTGGTCACCATGGAGGACGTCCTGCGGGAACTGTTCGGCCAACCGGCCCCCGGCTAACGCCGACACGGGCGCCGAAGCCGGGTCCGGGCACCCGGGTCCGGGGGGCGGTTGGCTGGATCGGGGGGCGGTTGGCTGGGTCCGGAGGCCGGGGACGCGGGCCTGGTCTGGGGGGCCTGGTCTGGGGGAGGCCGGAGGGGCCGAGTCCGGGGCCGTGAGGACGTGGGCCGGGACCGAGGCTGGGGCCCACGGCCGAGGTCCGAAGGCCGAGGGCCGAATCCAGGGCCGTGAGGACGGAGGCCGAGGCCATGGCCCACGGCCGAGGTCCGGAGGCCGGAGGGCTGAGTCCCGGCCGCGAGGACGCAGGCCGGGAGCGAAGCGAGGGAGCCAAGGGGCTGCGAGGACGCGAGGCTGGAACCGGGGCCCGAGAGGCAGGGTCCGGGTCCAAGAGCCGGGGGCCGGGAACCGGGGGCCGGGAGCCCGGGGGCAGGGAGGCTGGTCCGGGGTGACCGACCGGCGGGTATGGAAGCGGGATACCATCGCTGACGCCATGCAGACGAATCCCGCATCTCCCCCCTACAGCAGCCTGGTCGCGGTGGGCGACTCCTTCACCGAGGGCATGTCGGACCTCCTGCCCGACGGTTCCTACCGGGGCTGGGCCGATGTGCTCGCCGCGCGGATGGCCGCCCGCACGCCGGGTTTCCGGTACGCCAACCTCGCCGTGCGCGGCAAGCTGATCGGACAGATCGTCGACGAGCAGGTCGACGTGGCGGCGGCCATGAACGCCGACGTGATCACGCTGGTCGGCGGCCTCAACGACACCCTGCGGCCGAAGTGCGACATGGGCCGGGTGAAGGGCCTGCTGACCGAGGCGGTGGAGCGTCTGGCGCCGTCGTGCAGGCAGCTGGTGCTGATGCGCAGCCCCGGCCGCCAGGGCCCCGTGCTGGAGCGGTTCCGGCCGCGCATGGAGGAGCTGTTCTCCTGCGTGGACGAGCTGGCCGCGAAGAACAGCGCGGTCGTCGTGGACCTCTACGGCGCCGCGTCGCTGGCCGATCCCCGGCTGTGGGACGTGGACCGGCTGCATCTGACGGCGGAGGGGCATCGCCGGGCCGCCGAGGCGGTGTGGCAGACGCTCGGGTACGAGCCGGAGGACACCGAGTGGCGGGTGCCGATGCCGGCCACGCCGCCGCCGGGCTGGGCGACGCGCCGGGTCGCGGACGCGCGCTTCGCACGGCAGCATCTGCTGCCGTGGATCGGCCGCCGGCTGACCGGCCGCTCCTCGGGCGACGGCCGCCCGGCCAAGCGTCCGGAGCTGCTGCCGTACGAGGGCCAGGCGTAGCCACGGGTGACCGACGTCCCGGGCCCGAGCCCCGCGTGCCGCCGGCGGCGATCAGTGACCCCCGTCTCGTAGCTTCCGCCGAACAGGGGCGTGGCGCTGGCCTGCACAAACCGCCAGTACAATCTGGACACGTGACTTCTGCGCCCGCCAAGCCCCGCATCCCGAACGTCCTCGCCGGACGCTACGCCTCCGCCGAGCTCGCCACGCTCTGGTCCCCCGAGCAGAAGGTGAAGCTGGAGCGGCAGCTCTGGCTCGCCGTGCTGCGCGCCCAGAAGGACCTCGGCATCGAGGTGCCGGACGCGGCGATCGCCGACTACGAGCGCGTCCTCGACACCGTCGACCTGGCCTCCATCGCCGAGCGCGAGAAGGTCACCCGGCACGACGTGAAGGCACGGATCGAGGAGTTCAACGACCTCGCCGGGCACGAGCACGTGCACAAGGGCATGACCTCCCGTGACCTCACCGAGAACGTGGAGCAGCTCCAGATCCGCCTCTCGCTGGAGCTGATGCGCGACCGTACGGTGGCCGTGCTGGCGCGCCTCGGCAAGCTGGCCGGCGAGTACGCCGAGCTGGTCATGGCCGGCCGCTCGCACAACGTGGCCGCGCAGGCCACGACCCTGGGCAAGCGCTTCGCGACGGCGGCCGACGAGCTGCTCGTGGCCTACGGCCGCGTCGAGGAGCTGCTCGGCCGCTACCCGCTGCGCGGCATCAAGGGCCCGGTCGGCACCGCGCAGGACATGCTGGACCTGCTGGGCGGCGACGCGGCCAAGCTCGCCGAGCTGGAGAACCGGATCGCCGGACACCTGGGCTTCGCGCAGGCGTTCACCTCGGTCGGCCAGGTCTACCCGCGCTCCCTGGACTACGAGGTCGTCACCGCGCTGGTGCAGCTGGCGGCGGCGCCGTCCTCGCTGGCGAAGACGATCCGGCTGATGGCGGGGAACGAACTGGTCACCGAGGGCTTCAAGCCGGGCCAGGTCGGCTCCTCGGCGATGCCGCACAAGATGAACACCCGCTCCTGCGAGCGCGTCAACGGCCTCATGGTCGTCCTGCGCGGCTACGCCTCGATGACCGGCGAGCTGGCGGGCGACCAGTGGAACGAGGGCGACGTGTCCTGCTCGGTGGTGCGCCGGGTCGCGCTGCCGGACGCGTTCTTCGCGCTCGACGGTCTGCTGGAGACCTTCCTGACGGTCCTCGACGAGTTCGGGGCCTTCCCGGCGGTCATCGCGCGTGAGCTGGACCGCTACCTGCCGTTCCTCGCCACCACCAAGGTGCTCATGGGCGCCGTGCGGGCCGGGGTCGGCCGCGAGGTCGCGCACGAGGCGATCAAGGAGAACGCCGTCGCCACCGCGCTCGCGATGCGTGAGCAGGGCGCCGAGCGCAACGACCTGCTCGACAAGCTCGCCGCCGACGAGCGCCTGCCGCTCGACCGGGAGCAGCTGGCGGCGCTGATGGCCGACAAGCTGTCCTTCACCGGTGCCGCCGCCGACCAGGTCGGCGTCCTCGTCGGCCGGATCGAGGAGATCGCCAAGCAGCACCCGGAGGCGGCCGGATACACCCCCGGGGCGATCCTCTGACCCGCTTCAGCCGTGCGGAACTGGAGGCCGCCCGCGACCGTCTCGTACCGGACGTCGTCGCGGACGGCCTCCGGGTGCTCTTCTGCGGCATCAACCCGGGCCTGCTGACGGCGGCGACCGGTCATCACTTCGCCCGCCCCGGCAACCGTTTCTGGCCGGTGCTGCACCTGTCCGGCTTCACGCCGAGGCTGCTGAAGCCTGCGGAGCAGCGGGAGCTGCTGTCGTACGGACTGGGGATCACGAACGTGGTGGCGCGGGCGACCGCGCGCGCCGACGAGCTGGGCAACGACGAGTACGTCGAGGGCGGCCGGCTGCTCACCGAGAAGGTGGCACGGCTCGGGCCGCGGTGGCTGGCGGTGGTCGGGGTGACCGCGTACCGGGCGGCCTTCGGGGAGCGCACGGCTCAAGTGGGGCCGCAGGAGCGGACGTTCGGGGAGACCCGGGTATGGGTGCTGCCCAATCCGAGCGGGCTGAACGCGCACTGGACGGCGCAGACGATGGCCGAGGAGTTCGCCCGGCTGAGGGCGGCCGCGCGCGGCTGAGCGGGTCCGCCGCGTGGGCGCGACCGGCCGCAACGGACCCGCGGACACCGGACGGCACATCACGGCACTTCCCGCGGTGCGCTCGACAGCGGCCCGCGCGGTCACGGCGGCGGTGTCGCCGTGGCCGTGGCCAGGAGCCGTATCTCGTCGGTGTCGTCCCGGTCGGCGACGCCGAGGGCGATCCAGCGGCCGGTCCCCGGCGGCTGCCACACGTCCAGCTCGTCGGAGAGCAGGCTGAGGGTGGCCCAGGGCTCCGGTATCTCCTCGCCCCGGGCCACACGCAGCCGCACCGTCTGCTGGCCCCAGGGGTGCGGCCGGCCCCAGCGGTCGTGCAGCCGCTGCGCCAGTGCCTCCCGGTACGCATGGAAATCCGCGGCGGTCCGCTCCCGGATCAGGGCGTCGTCCGCGCGTGTCCCGTGGCTGGTCGCTAACTCCACCGTCCGATGGCCGGCTTCCGGGAACTCCCCCGCGCACAGCGCCTCGACGGCGGTCAGGAACTTCACGATGTCCATGTGATCCAGTAAACCGGGCGGCACTGACAATTGGCGGGCCGTCAGGCGTCCCGGCGGTGCAGGGTCCACGCACCCGCGAGCAGCGCGGCCGCCGCCCACAGCGCGGTCACCGCGAGCCCGCTCCACGGGCCGAGGGCGCCGTCCCAGGTGCTGTGCAGGGCAACTTGACCGGCCCGGTCGGGGAGATAGTCGGCGACGCCGCCCGACAGGTCCCCGACGACGAAGGACACGATCAGCACGAACGGGATCAGGACGGACAGGGTCGCGACGCCGCTGCGCAGTACGGCCGCGAGTCCGGCGGCGAACAGGGCCATCAAGGTCAGCTGGAGGCCGCAGCCGACGGCGCCGCGCAGACCTGCCGTCCATGTCGGCCCGTCGGCGCCGCGGACCGCCTTGCCGACCAGCAGCGTGACCAGTCCGGTGAGGACGCCGACGGGCAGGGCGGACAGGGCGATCGCCGAGGCCTTGGCGGCGAACCACCGCCGCCGGTCCGGCACCGCCGACAGCGCCAGCCGCAGCGCGCCGCCCCGGAACTCCGCCGATACGGCCGTCGCACCGAAGGCGATCGCCGCGATCTGGCCGAGGCTCACGCCGAAGAACACCGCGTACAGCGGGTCCGGGTCGGCGCCTGACGAGGCCGCGACGGCCGAGAACGCGGTCGTGGCGAGGAGGATCCCGGCCAGGCCCCCGAGCAGCGAGGGCAGGGTACGGATCTTGATCCACTCGGCGTGCAGCACGGGTGCGAACGGCATGGTCAGGCCTCCTGGGACTGTGCGGTGAACTCGGCCTCGGCCGCGGTCAGGTCGAGATAGGCCTCCTCCAAGGTGGCCTCCCGCGCGGCGAGTTCCAGGACGGGGACGCCCGCCTCGGCCATGATCCGGCCGAGGTCGTCCACGCGCGCGTGGCTCACGGTCCGGGCTCCGTCCGCGTCCCGGGAGGTGTCGAGGCCGTGCCGGGCGAGCAGGTCGTCCAGCGCGGTGGGGTCGGTGGTGCGGATCCGGACGTGGGGCCGTACGCGCGCGTGGATGAAGTCCTGGACGGGTGTGTCGGCCAGCAGCCGGCCCCGGCCGAGGATCACGAGGTGGTCGGCGAAGGCGGCGGTCTCGCCCATCAGATGGCTGGAGACCAGCACCGTACGGCCCTGCCCGGCGAGTCGGCGCAGCAGCGTGCGGATCCAGACGATGCCCTCGGGGTCGAGGCCGTTGGCCGGTTCGTCGAGCAGGATCACCTCGGGATCGCCGAGCAGGGCTGCGGCGATCCCGAGACGCTGGCGCATGCCGAGGGAGTACGTCCGCACCCGGCGCCGCGCCACCGCGGCCAGCCCGGTCTCCTCCAGCACGGCGTCGACCCGGCGGTCCGGGATCCGGTTGCTCGCGGCGAGGGCGCGCAGGTGGTCGCGGGCGGTGCGGGAGCCGTGCGCGGCGCGCGCGTCGAGCAACGCGCCCACCGTGTGCAGGGGTTCACTCAGGCCGGCGTAGGCCCGGCCGCCGATCGTGGCGGTGCCGGAGGTGGGCCGGTCGAGGCCGAGGACGAGGCGCATGGTGGTGGACTTGCCGGCGCCGTTGGGGCCGAGGAACCCGGTGACGCGGCCGGGGCGCACGCTGAAGGTGAGTCCGTCCACGGCCCGTCGTCCGCCGTACTCCTTGGTGAGGTCGTGTACGTCGATGCTGGTCATGCCACCAGCCTCGCCGTGCGAGGGCGTCGTGGCCTCCCCCGCCGGTGGAGAGCGTCTCCCCCGTGCGGGGGAGGTCCGTTGTCAGTGCCGGCTGCGACGATGGGCGTCGTGGTCATGCCCCGCTTCCTGCGCCCGCTGCTGCGCGGGACGACGTACACGCGCCTGCTGCACCAGTGGGTGCCCATGCTGATCCAGAGCATGTGGATGTTCATCGACATGTCGAAGCCCTGGGTCCCGGGCGCGATGCTCGTCCTGCTGGGCCTCGTGCCCGCCGTGCGCAGGGGCGAGGGGGTGCAGGCGCGGCTGTTGCTGACGCCCGGCGAACAGGAGCCGGGCATCTCCGAGGCGCCGTCCACGACATGGCGCGACCGGACGCGCACGGTGGTGTGGCTGGAACTGCGCTGGGTCCTCGGCTGGATCAGCATGTTCGCCACGGTGTGGCTGCTCGTCTGCGCGTTCGAGCTGGCTCGGGCCGCTTGGGGGCGGGCGCCGTCCGGGCTTCCCGTGCTGGGCCAACTGCCGCAGCACCGCGCCTGGGCACTGCTGACGCCGCTGCCGCTGCTCGTCCTGTACGGCGTGGTGGTGGGCCTCGGCATGCTGATCACGGTCTGTGCGCGCCGGCTGCTGGGGCCGTCGGCGGCGGAGCGGCTGGCCGCGCTGGAGGAGCGCACCGAGCAGCTGCTCGAACGCACGCGGATCGCACGGGAGTTGCACGACTCGATCGGGCACGCGCTGACGGTGGCGGTGGTGCAAGCCGGTGCGGCGCGCGCGGCGGGCGATCCGGAGTTCACCGAGCGCGCGCTGGACGCCATCGAGGAGACCGGCCGGGCCGCCCTGGAGGACCTGGAGCGGGTGCTGGGCATCCTGCGCGAGAGTGAGCGGCCGGTGAGCGCCCGGCCCACGCTCGCCGACGCGGGCCGGCTGCTGGAGTCGGCGCGGGCCTCGGGTGCGAAGGTCGACGCCGAGGTGACCGGTCCGGTCGCGGCCCTGCCGGGGCCGGTCTCCCGGGAGGGCTACCGCATCCTCCAGGAGTCGCTCACCAACGTGCTGCGGCACGCCGGTTCCGTGCCGGTGCTGGTCCGCGTCGCGGTCACGGACGGCCGGCTCGCCCTGGAGGTCCGCAATCCGCTGCCGGCCCCGGTGCCCGGCCCCGGCCGCGGCAGCGGCCTGCGCGGCATACGCGAGCGGGCCGCCCTGCTCGGCGGCAGCGCCCGCACGGGTCCGCACGAGGGCGACTGGCAGGTGCGGGCGGAGCTGCCCCTCGGCTGATCAGGCCGGGTGGGTCCGCTCAACTGATCTAGGCTGGCCGAATGCCGGTCACCGTACTCCTCGTCGACGACGAACCCCTGGTCCGCGCGGGTCTGCGGGCCGTGCTGGAGGCGCAGCCCGACATCGAGGTGGTGGGCGAGGCGGCCGACGGCGCCGCGGTCATCCCGCTGGTGCGGCAACTGCGGCCCGACGTGGTCGCGATGGACGTCCGCATGCCCCTGCTGGACGGCATCGAGGCCACGCGCGCGGTGCTGCGCACGGTGGCCGAGCCGCCGAAGATCCTCGTGGTGACCACCTTCGAGGACGACGCGTACGTGTACGAGGCGCTGCGCGCGGGCGCCGACGGGTTTCTGCTGAAGCGGGCCCGGCCGGCCGAGATCGTGCACGCCGTACGGCTGGTCGCGGAGGGCGAGTCGCTGCTCTTCCCGGCCTCCGTACGGCGCCTGGCCGCCCGGTACGGCGACGGCGAGCGCCCGGCGCGGGCCGCGCTGGAGCGGGCCCGGCTGACGGAGCGGGAGGAGGAGGTGCTGCGGCTGATGGCGCGCGGGCTGTCGAACGCGGAGATCGCCGCCCGGCTGGTGGTGGGCACGGAGACGGTGAAGTCGCATGTGAGCGCCGTCCTGGCGAAGCTCGGCGCGCGCGACCGCACCCAGGCGGTGATCGCGGCCTACGAGTCGGGGTTCGTGGCACCGGGCTGAGCCGCACCGACGGCCCCCGGATGCGGAACGCGCCACTCGCCGCAGGCGCGTCCGGCCGAGTACCATCCGCCCCAATACCCCCGCGAGCTGGAAGGACGGACGGTGACGCAGCTGACCGGCGGCGATCCCTCGCTGCTGCGAAGGATCAATTCCGCGGTGGTGCTGCACGCGCTGCGCGGCACGGACTGTGCGACGCTCACCGAGATCACCCGCTTCACCGGACTGTCCCGGCCGACCGTCGAGGGCGTCGTCGAAGGGCTCATCGAGGGCGGGCTCGTGGTGGAGACGGCCCCCGACGAGGGCGGCGCGCGCCGTCAGGGCCGGCCCGCGCGCCGGTTCCGGTTCCGGGCCGAGGCGGGGCATCTGCTGGGCCTGGAGATCGAGCCGCACCGGGTCGCCGCGCTGCTGTCCGACCTGGACGGGCGGGTGCTGGGCGCACAGGCCAGGGAGGTCGACGAGACGGCCCCGGCGGACGAGCGCCTGGACCGGCTGCGCGGCGTGGTCGCCGAACTGCTGCGCCGGGCCGGGGTCGCGCGCGGCTCGCTGCGGGCGGTCGGCGTGGGCACGCCGGGGATCGTGGCGGCCGACGGCACGGTACGGCTGGGCACGGCGCTGCCGCAGTGGACCGGGCTGAACCTGGGCGAGCGGCTGAGCCGGTCCTTCAAGTGCCCGGTACTGGTGGAGAACGACGCCAACGCGGCGGCCGTCGCCGAGCACTGGAAGGGTGTGGCGACCGAGTCCGACGACGTGGTGTTCGTGCTGGCGGGGCTGAGCCCGGGCGCGGGTTCGCTGATCGGCGGGCGGCTGCACCGGGGGTACGGCGGGGCGGCCGGGGAGATCGGGGCGCTGCATCTGCTGGGGCGGGAGGCGACGCCGGAGGCGCTGCTGTCCACCACCGACGAGCCGCTGCATCCGCTGGACGAACAGGCGGTCGCCGAGGTGTTCGCGCTGGCGCGCAAGGGCGACCGGCGGGCGCGGGCGGCCGTCGACCGGTTCAGCCAGCGGCTCGTGCACGATGTGGCCGCGCTGGTGCTCGCGCTCGATCCCGAGCTGGTCGTGATCGGCGGCTGGGCGGCCGGCCTGGACGGCGTCCTGGAACCGCTGCGCCGTGAACTGGCGCGGTACTGCCTGCGGCCGCCTCAGGTGGCTTTGTCGTCGTTGGGTGAGGCTGCCGTGTCCACCGGGGCGTTGCGGTTGGCCTTGGACCATGTCGAGGCGCAACTGTTCGCCGTGGACGGCTCGGTGACGGCCCGTCGGTGAGCGATGCGCGGTGACGGCGCGGCTCGTCGCACGACTGCCGCGCCGTCACCGTACGGCTCAGGAGGCCTGGCGCTCCGGATCGTGGTGTATCTCCACGCCCGTCGAGTCGCCGAAGGTGAGCCGGCAGGTGTCGGCCCGGTAGGTCGCGACGGACAGTGCGGCCGTGCGGCCCTCGGCGGCGAAGCGGGTCGTGACGACGAGGACCGGTGAGCCGGGGAGGCGGTCGAGGTCCTTGGCGTCGTCCGCACGGGCCGAGCCCAGTTCGACGGAGCGGTCCTGGCCCTCCAGGGACAGGTGCTGGAGCTCGCGCAGCACCGCACGCGCGCGTGCCGGGCCGGACGGGGCGTCGATCGCGGTGAGGCCGGGCACCGAGGCCGCCGGGACGTAGAGCAGGTCGGTGGCGACGCGCTGGCCCTGGGACATCCGGGACCGGCGCACGACGTGCACAGGCTCGTCGGCGCCGATCTCCAGGGCCGCGGCGACGGCGGCGGGCGGGGTCGTCTGCTCGCAGTCGACGGGCTGCCAGGCGTCCCCGGCGGCGCCCGGCCAGGCGTGCTGCTCGGTGCCGACGGCCACGCCGACGCGCGGCGGCGCCACGGTCGTACCGACACCGCGGCGGCGCTGGAGGCGGCCCTCCAGCTCCAGCTGTTCGAGCGCCTGGCGGAGCGTGGCGCGGGCCACGCCGAAGCGGGCGGCGAGGTCGCGCTCGTTGGGCAGGATCTCACCGACCGAGAACTCGGAGTCCAGTGCTTCGCTCAGCACCGTCTTGAGATGCCAGTACTTCGGTTCCGGCACCGATTCCAGCTGCGTGGTCCCCACCCTGTCCTCCGCGAGAGCCGTGGTCCGGCGGTTTTTAGCGCCCTTGTTTATTAAAGGTTGTTGCACTTGTCTGCGACCATAGGACGGCCGTCACCCTTGGTCAAGACCAATCCTCGATCCCTTGGGGAACCCACGGACGCGCCGCCGTACAGCGTTCACGAGGCGTTCGCACGCGCGCGTGGGTGTGACATCGCGGCAAAGCCCCCGTCGTACGGCGGGGGCTTCGCGAGGCGGGAGGGTGCCCGGGTCAGACGGTGGCGAGGTGCCGCAGCTTGTCGGGGTTGCGGACGATGTACACGGTCGTGACGCGGCCGTCCGTGATCTCCAGCTGGAAGAGGCTGTCGGGCCGGTCGCCGTCCAGGAGCAGGACGGCCGGGCCGCCGTTGGCCTCCACGAAGCGGTACGACATGGTCTCCCAGGCGCCCGGTACGACGGCGGCCAGGAAGCGGCCGACCTTGTCGGCGCTGTGCACGATCCGCGAGGGCGCCTTGGCCTTGCCGCCGCTGTCGCCGACCAGGCGGACGTCGGGGGCGAGCAGGGACATGAGCGCGTCCAGGTCGCCGTCGGACGCGGCGTCGAGGAAGCGCTCGGTCACCGCGCGACGCTGGACGGGATCGACCTCGTAGCGCGGCCGGCGTTCGTCGACGTGCCGTCGGGCCCGCCCGGCGAGCTGCCGTACCGCCGCCTCGCCGCGGTCGAGCAGCGCGGCGATCTCGGCGAACGGGTAGCCGAACGCCTCCCGGAGCACGAAGACGGCCCGCTCCAGCGGGGACAGCGACTCCAGGACGACCAGCACGGCGAAGGAGACGCTGTCGGCGAGCAGGACGCGGTCCGCCGCGTCCGGGGCCGGGTCGCCGAACTCGCCGATGTACGGCTCCGGCAGCCACGGCCCGACGTACGACTCGCCGCGCGCCTGCACCTGGCGCAGCCGGTCGATGGCCAGGCGGGTGGTGATGCGCACCAGATAGGCGCCTGGTTCGCGGACCTCCGCGCGGTCGGCGCGGGACCAGCGCAGCCAGGCGTCCTGGACCACGTCCTCGGCGTCGGCGACACGGCCGAGCATGCGGTAGGCGACCCCCATGAGCAGGGGCCGGTGTTCTTCGAAGACGTCGGTGAAGACATCGGTCTCGGTGTCGGAGCTCACCCCCGCATCCCATCCGACCCGCGCCGGGCGTGTCCAGTTCCGCGTCCCGCCCCTTCGTCCCGCGCGCTTCGTCCGCGCCCCGAGACGGACCGGGCGGAATCGGCCCGTCCGCCCAGGATCCGGATCACAATGACCGCGGACCGCCGGGGGTCGGCGGCCGGTGACCGGGAGGTGGCCGATGCGGTACGGGGTACTGGGCACGGGCGAGGTGGGCCGCACGCTGGCCGGCAAGCTGGTGGAGCTGGGGCACGAGGTGACCCTGGGGTCGCGTGCCAAGGACAATCCGGTGGCGCTGCAGTGGGCCGCGGGCAAGGGGGACCGGGCCCGCGCCGGCACGTTCGCGGAGGCGGCCGCGGCGGCCGAGGTGGTGGTCAACGCCGTGGGCGGCCCGGTGGCGCTCGACGCGCTGCGCGCGGCCGGCGCGGAGCATCTCGACGGCAAGGTGCTGGTGGACGTCTGCAACCCGCTGGCGTTCGTGGACGGCGAGGCGCGGCTGGACCCGGTGGAGTCGGACAGCGTGGCCGAGCGGATCCAGCGGGCCTTCCCGCACGCGCGCGTGGTGAAGACGCTGAACACGGTCAACGCCCAGGTGATGGTGGACCCGGACCGGGTGCCGGGTGCGCACAACCTCTTCGTGAGCGGTGACGACGCCGGGGCCAAGGAACAGGTGACGGCGCTGCTCGGGGAGCTGGGCTGGCCGGCGGAACGGGTGGTGGACCTGGGCGGGCTCCGCACCGCGCGGGCGACGGAGATGTACCTGCTGCTGTGGTTCACCATGTACCGCAACTCCGGCAGCGCGGACTTCAACATCGAGGTGCGCCGGGCGGACTGACCGACCGTGGTCATTCCGGGGGCTACCGACGGGTAGCAGTTGCTGACAAACTGTCTATGACGTTCGTCAGCAGCCAGACGAGGAGCACCCCATGTCCGCCACCGTCTCCTTCCCGGTCCCCGGTCCGCACGGCCCGAAGGACGTGACCGTGTCCTACGCGCGCGTGGGCCGCGGCGAGCCGCTGGTCCTGCTGCACGGCATCGGCCACCACCGGCAGGCCTGGGACCCGGTCGTGGACATCCTCGCCACCGAGCGGGAGGTAATCGCCGTCGACCTCCCCGGCTTCGGCGCCTCGCCGGGCCTGCCGGACGGCCTCGACTACACCCTGCCCGACACCAACGCCGTACTCGGCGCCCTGTTCGAGGCCCTGGAGCTGGACCGCCCGCACGTGGCGGGCAACTCGCTCGGCGGCCTGCTCGCCCTGGAGCTGGGCCGCGAGGAGCTCGTACGGTCCGTCACGGCCCTGTCCCCCGCCGGATTCTGGACCGAGGCCGAGCGCCGGTACGCCTTCACGACGCTGCTCGCGATGCGGGCGGTCGCCCGGCGGCTGCCGCTGCCCCTGGTGGAGCGCCTGTCGCGGACGGCGGCCGGGCGTACGGCGCTGACGAGCACGATCTACGCCCGTCCCGCGCGCCGCGCGCCCGAGGCCGTGGTGGCCGAGACGCTCGCGATCGTGGAGGCCACGGGCTTCGACGCGACGCTGCGGGCGGGCCGGGCGGTGCGGTTCACCGACGAACTGGCGGGCCTGCCGGTCACGGTGGGCTGGGGCACCCGGGACCACATCCTCGTGCGCCGGCAGGGTGTGCGCGCCAAGCGCATGATCCCGCACGCGCGTCTGGTGCGGCTGCCCGGCTGCGGCCACGTCCCGATGAACGACGACCCGGCGCTCGTCGCGCGCGTCGTCCTGGACGGCAGCCGCTGACCCGGATCCGGGTACCGGCGCGCCCGAACCCGCCACCCTCGGCCGGTTGTTCACTTCGGGTTCGCATGCGCGCCGCGACGCCCGCGTAGGTGTGGCTGTGCACACTGGCCGGATCCCGCCCCTGGAGGCACAGCCATGTCCCACCGTCCGTTCCCCGGTCGCCGCAGCGTGCTGCGCGGCTCGCTCGCCGCGTCGGCGGCCCTGACCCTGCCCGTCGGCCTCGGCGCGGCCCCGGCGTTCGCCCGCTCCGGGCGCCCGCGGGCGAGCTGGGGGGTGCAGGCGGGCGACGTGACCGCGAACTCCGGCCTGGTGTGGGTGCGTTCGGACCGGCCCGCCCGGATGATCGTGGAGACCGCGGCCACCGAGTCGTTCCGCGATCCGCGCCGATGGCAGGGCCCGCTGCTGGGCTCCGGCACCGACTTCACCGGCACCACCCGGCTGCACGGCCTGCCCGCGGGCGAGCAGGTCCACTACCGCGTGCTGCTCGCCGACCCCGACGACCCGCGCCGCACGGGCCAACCGGTGACCGGGACCTTCCGCACGGCGCCCGCCGAGCGGCGCCACGGCGTGAGGTTCGTCTGGTCGGGCGACCTCGCCGGACAGGGCTGGGGCATCAACGAGTCCATCGGCGGCTACCGCATCTTCGACGCCATGGCGCGGACGGACCCCGACTTCTTCCTGTGCAGCGGCGACAACATCTACGCCGACGGCCCCATCGCCGCGAGCGCTCCGCTGCCCGACGGCGGCGTGTACCGCAGCCTCACCACCGAGGAGAAGTCGCACGTCGCGACCACCCTGGCCGACTACCGGGGCAACTTCCGCTACAACCTGCTGGACCAGGCGCTGCGCCGGTTCAACGCCCAGGTGCCGAACATCATCCAGTGGGACGACCACGAGGTGCGCAACAACTGGTACCCCGGCGAGGTCATCGGCACCGGCACCCCCTACCCGGCCGGCACCCGGCTCGACGACCTGGCGCTGCGCTCGCGGCAGGCGTTCTCCGAGTACTTCCCGATCTCCACGATCAGCGGCCGCCCCGACGGCCGCATCTACCGCGTCGTGCACCACGGCCCGCTGCTGGACGTGTTCGTGCTCGACATGCGCACCTACCGCAACGCCAACTCCCCCGACGACCAGACCACGGACCCGGTCGGCATCCTCGGCCGCGAGCAGCTGGAGTGGCTCAAGCGGGAGCTGGCGAAGTCCCGCGCGGTGTGGAAGGTGATCGCCAACGACATGCCGCTCGGGCTGGTCGTGCCGGACCCCGTCGAGGGCAGGCCGAACTTCGAGGCGGTCGCGCAGGGCGACCCGGGCGCGCCGCTGGGCCGCGAGCTGCAGATCGCCGAGTTGCTGCGGTTCGTCAAGCACCGGCGGATCACCGGCACGGTGTGGCTGACGGCCGACGTGCACCACACGTCCGCCCAGCACTACGACCCCGCGCGGGCCGCGTTCAAGGACTTCGAGCCGTTCTGGGAGTTCGTCTCCGGCCCGCTCAACGCGGGCGCGTTCCCGGCCAACGCCCTCGACGGCACGTTCGGCCCGGACCGGGTGTTCGTCAAGGCGCCGACGACCGCGAACGTGTCACCGGCCGAGGGCTACCAGTTCTTCGGCGAGGTGGACATCGACGGCGACAGCGGCGAACTGACGGTCCGGCTGCGGGAGTACGACGGCACCGTGCTGTTCACGCGCACGCTCCAGCCGGGCCGGGTCGGCCAGTAGCCGGCGGCGGGTACGCTTCCTCTCACACCGTGCCGCGCTACGGCGTCATCCCCCGGAGCGCGGCAGGGTCCCGCCGCGCCCGGGTCTCGGTCAGGGGCGAGGGGTCGTAATAATCTGGACAATTGGCGCGGAGCATACTTTACCCATCGGTCACAAAGCGTTCGTGATCACGCAACACCCTTCCTTCACAGTGGGTGCATGACTCCAGAGATGTCCGATGTGACCCGCACGAAGCACGGACGCCCCGTGCACCACTGGCGCCGCGACGTCGTCGAACTCGCCGCCCTGTTCACCGCCGTCGCGGTCGCCGACGGGGTGGCGAACCTGATCGGGCACGGCCCCGGCGGTCCCGCCCTGCTGATGATCTCGGCGGTGCTGCTCGCCGCGACGGCCGGCTTCCACACCTGGTGGGCACGGCGCCACGGCCACGCACCGCCGGCCGACGATACCGGCGCCCGGCCCACCGCCGGGACACGGTCGGCCGGGCCCGCCGAGCAGCCCGGCACGGCGGCGGGCGAGGCGGCCGGCGCCGCCGCGCTGTGGCGGATGCGGACGACCGTGCAGGACGAGCCGGGCTCGCTGGCGGCCCTGTGCACGGCGCTCGCCGGACAGCGCGTCGACATCCTCAGCCTCCAGACGCATCCGCTGGCCGACGGCACCGTGGACGAGTTCCTGCTGCGGGCGCCGGGCGCCCTGGAGGCGGCCGCGATCACCCGGGCCGTCGCGCTGGCCGGGGGCGTGTCCACCTGGATCGAGCGGGCGGACGCCCACGACCTGGTCGACGCCCCCACCCGGGTGCTCGGCCTCGCCGCGCGCACCGCGCTGGACGCCGCCGAACTGCCCCTGGCGCTGCGGCAGTTGCTGGGCCGCTGCACCATCCGTTCGCTGCCCGGCAAGCCGGCGGGCGGGGGCCGTGGGCCGCAGCCGGTGCCGGTCGAGGGCGTGCTGGAGGACACCGTCATGCGGCTGCGCGCGCCCGAGGGCGGGGTGCTCACGGTGGAGCGGCCGTATCTGCCGTTCACACCGACCGAGTTCGCGCGGGCCCGGGCGCTGGTGGAGCTGGACAACCGGCTCGGCCCGCGCATCCCGCGCGGCGAGTACGTGCTGACGCTGCCCGCGGGCGACGACATCACCGTCCGCCGCGCCGACACCGGTGACGTGGAGGCGGCCAGGGCGATGCACGAGCGGTGCTCGCCGCGCACTCTCAGCCTGCGCTACCACGGCCCGGTCGGCGACGCCGACCGCTATCTGAACCACCTGCTCAGCCCGCGCTTCGGGCGCACCCTGGCCGCGCAGACCGCCGCCGGCCGCATCGTCGGCCTCGGCCATCTGCTGTGGGACGGCGACGAGACCGAGGTCGCGCTGCTGGTCGAGGACGACTGGCAGCAGCGCGGCATCGGCGCCGAACTGCTCGGCCGGCTGGTCGCCATGGCCGAGGACGCCGGCTGCGCGAGCGTGTACGCCGTGACGCAGGCGTCCAACACCGGCATGGTCGCCGCGATGCGTGGCCTCGGCCTTCCCCTGGACTACCAGATCGAGGAGGGCACCCTGGTGATCACGGCCCGGCTGGACGCGACCCGGGCGGTCGGCGCCCGCGACGCCCGTACGGCGCGCACCCGGCTCACCTGACTCCGCCGCGCCCGCGCTCAGCCACGACGGAGGCGCCCGGCGGTGACGGACTCACCGGCACCCACCACGGTCTCCGGCGTGGCACCCAGCGCCTGGTCCAGGTCCGCCCACAGGTCGTCCGCGTCCTCCAGGCCCACCGACAGCCGCAGCAGCCGGTCGCTCACCCCCGCCCCGCGCCGGTCGTCGGCGTCGACGATGCGGTGGCTGATGGACGCGGGGTGCTGGATGAGCGTGTCGACGCTGCCCAGGCTGACCGCCGGGGTGACGAGCCGGACCCGGGAGATGACCTCGTGCGGGTCGCCGTACACCTCGAAGGCGATCATCGCGCCGCCGAGGCGCGGGTAGTGGACGCGGGCCACGCGCGGGTCGACGGTGAGCCGGCGGACCAGTTCGGCGGCGTTCGCGGAGGCGGCCCGCACGCGCACCGGGAGCGTGGACAGCCCCCGGAGCAGGAGGTAGCCCGCGAGGGGATGCAGGACGCCGCCGGTGGCGAACCGTATCTGCCGCAGCCGGCCCGCGAACTCCTCGTCGCAGGCGACCACTCCGGCCAGCACGTCCCCATGGCCGCCGAGGTACTTGGTGGCGCTGTGCAGCACCAGCCGGGCGCCCTGCTCGGCCGGGCGTTGCAGGACGGGCGTGGCGAAGGTGTTGTCGGCGAGCAGCGGGACCGAGCCGCAGGCGTGGGCGACGGCGCGCAGGTCGAGTTCGGCGAGGGTCGGATTGGCCGGGGACTCGACCAGCACCAGGCCGGTGTCCGGGCGCAGCGCGTCGGTGATCCCGGCCGGGTCGGTCCAGGTGACCTCCGTACCGAGGAGCCCGGCGGTCAGCAGATGGTCACTGCAGCCGTACAGCGGCCGTACGGCGACGACATGCCGCAGGCCCATGGCGGAGCGGGCGAGGAGGACGGCGCTGAGCGCGGCCATGCCGCTGGCGAAGGCCACCGCGGACTCGGTGCCCTCCAGGCGGGCCAGCGCGGTCTCGAAGCGGGCGACCGTCGGATTGCCGAGCCGGCCGTAGACGGGCGGCCCGGCCGGGTCGGCGCCGTCGGTCGCGAACGCGTCGATGCGGGCGGCCTCGGCGCGGCTGTCGTACGACGGATAGGTCGTGGACAGGTCGATCGGCGGGGCGTGCAGGCCCTGGCGGGCGAGGTCGTCGCGGCCGGCGTGCACGGCCTCGGTGGCAAGGGCTCTCGATGCGGTGCGTACGCCGTCGTAGGCACCGGTGCTCGCTGTGTCCATGGCCGGAAGGGTGAACATCGAACGGTTTCCGCGGATCGAACACCGTGCTACGTTCGGCCAATGGCCGAATCTGTCGTACTGGATCCGGTGGACCTCCACCTGCTGCGGCTCCTGCAGAACGACGCCCGGACCACCTACCGCGACCTCGCCGAGCAGGTGGGCGTCGCCCCGTCGACCTGCCTGGACCGGGTGACCCGGCTGCGCCGCTCGGGTGTGATCCTCGGCCATCGGCTGCGGCTGGATCCGGCCAAGCTGGGGCGCGGGCTCCAGGCCCTGCTGTCGGTGCAGGTACGGCCGCACCGGCGGGAGCTGGTGGGGCCCTTCGTGGAGCGGATCCGGGCGCTGCCGGAGGCCCGGACGGTGTTCCATCTGACCGGGCCGGACGACTATCTGGTACTCGTGGCCGTCGCGGACATGGCCGATCTCCAGCGGCTGGTGCTCGACGAGTTCACCTCGCGGCGGGAAGTGGCCCGGGTGGAGACCCGGTTGATCTTCCAGCAGTGGGAGTGCGGGCCGCTGCTGCCGCCCGGCCAAGCCCACAGCTGAATCCCCCCGAACACGGGTGACGCGGAGATCGCCGTCGTACGAGGATGGGCGGCATGTCTGAGACCAAGATCCCGCTGCCCCGTCAGGTGGCCGACGCGTATGTGGACGACCTCATCGCCCTCGACCCGGTCACCGGTACCTATCTCGGTGTGAAGGAGAGTTCGACCCGGCTGCCCGACTACTCCCCGGCCGGTCAGGAGGCTCTCGCCCGGCTGTCGCGGGCGACGCTCGCCCGGCTCGACGAGGCGGAGCGCCGGCCCGGCGCGGACAGTGACGTGGAGCGCCGCTGCGCGCGGCTGCTGCGGGAGCGGCTGACCGCCGAACTCGCGGTCCACGAGGCGGACGAACACCTGCGCGCGGTCGGCAACATGCACACCCCCGGCCACGCGGTGCGGGACGTGTTCACGGTGACCCCGCAGCAGACGGAGGAGGACTGGGCGGCGATCGCGGAGCGGCTGCGCGCCGTGCCCGCGGCGCTCGCGGGCTACCGGGAGTCGATCCGGCTGGGCCTGGACCGCAAGCTGTTCGCGGCCCCCCGGCCGACGGCGACGTACATCGGGCAGCTGACCGAGTGGACGGGCGCCGACGGCTCGGGCCGCGGCTGGTTCGAGGACTTCGCCGCCGCCGGGCCGGACGCGCTGCGCGCCGAGCTGGACGAGGCGGCCCGCGCCGCGACCGCCGCCCTGGTGGAGCTGCGGGACTGGCTGCGGGACGTGTACGCCCCGGCGATCGAGGGCACCCCGGACACCGTGGGCCGCGAGCGCTACGCCCGCTGGTCCCGCTACTTCAACGGCACCGACCTGGACCTCGACGAGGCGTACGGGTACGGCTGGGCGGAGTTCCACCGGCTGCTCGGCGAGATGAGGCGGGAGGCGGAGAAGATCCTGCCCGGTGCCCGGACGCCGTGGGTGGCGCTCGCCCACCTGGACGAGCACGGCCGGCACATCGAGGGCGTCGAGGAGGTCCGGGAGTGGCTCCAGGGCCTCATGGACCAGGCCGTCGCGGACCTGGACGGCACCCACTTCGAACTCGCCGAGCGGGTGCGCCGGGTGGAGTCGCGCATCGCACCGCCCGGCGGTGCTGCGGCGCCGTACTACACGGCACCGTCGGAGGACTTCTCGCGCCCGGGCCGCACCTGGCTGCCGACCATGGGCCAGACCCGCTTCCCGGTCTACGACCTCGTCTCGACCTGGTACCACGAGGGCGTGCCCGGCCATCACCTCCAGCTCGCGCAGTGGGCGCACGTGGCGGAGGACCTCTCCCGCTACCAGGCCACGGTCGGCGGCGTCAGCGCCAACGCGGAGGGCTGGGCGCTGTACGCGGAGCGGCTGATGGACGAACTGGGCTATCTGAAGGGCCCGGAGGAGCGGCTCGGCTATCTGGACGCGCAGATGATGCGCGCGGTCCGGGTGATCGTGGACATCGGCATGCACCTGGAGCTGGAGATTCCGGCGGACTCGCCGTTCCACCCCGGTGAGCGCTGGACGCCGGAGCTGGCGCAGGAGTTCTTCCGTGCGCACAGCAGCCGGCCGGCGGACTTCGTGGAGAGCGAGGTGACCCGGTATCTGACGATTCCGGGCCAGGCGATCGGCTACAAGCTCGGTGAGCGGGCGTGGCTGCTGGGCCGGGAGAAGGCGCGCGAGCGGCACGGCGACGCCTTCGACCTGAAGGCCTGGCACATGGCCGCGCTGTCGCAGGGTTCGCTGGGCCTGGACGACCTGGTGGACGAGCTCGCCCGGCTCTGACGGCCTTCTGCCCCAAGGGAGTCGGACACAGGCGGCCCCCGGCGCCGTCGGCTCCCGCGCCGGACCCGGTGTCCGCCGTCCGGCCCTCCCCCGGTGGCGGGCGGGGGCGGCGGACTGCTGGCTGGTGGCGGAAGCGATGACGCCGACGGCGAGGAGGCGGGGTGCGTGGCGGGGAGCCAGCAGACGGGGGCGGCGGCGGAGGCGCTGCGGACGCCGCGGGCCGCCGGGCTGGCCGGGGTCGTGTTCGCGCTGTTGCTGGCGACGGTCATCGTGCTCGTGCGCCTGGGCATCCCGCAAGGGGCGCACGTGGTCACCGCCCGGGGGTTCACCGACTCCGGGCGGCGCGCCGCGCTCCGGACGGCCCTCGCGCTGGTGCCGTTCACCGGGATCTTCTTCCTGTGGTTCATCGGTGCCGTACGGGCGCACGTCGGCGCGGCGGAGGACAAGTTCCTCGCGACGGTCTTCCTGGGCAGCGGACTGGTCTTCACCGCCACGCTGTTCGGCGTCGGCGCCGCCGCCGGTGCCGTGCTCGACGTCGCGCATCCGAGCGGCACGGCACCGCCGCCGGCCTCCTGGGACTTCGGGCGCCACTTCGCCTATCTCCTGCTGATGGAGTACGCCATGCGGATGGCGGCCGTCTTCGTGTGCTCGCTGTCGGTGCTCGGCCACCGCCTGGGCGTACTGCCCCGCCCGCTCACGCTGCTGGGCTTCGTCACCGCCGTGACCCTGCTCTTCGCCTCCTCGAACGTGCCCTGGGCGGAGCTGGTGTTCCCCGCGTGGTCGCTGGTGCTCAGCGGCTACATCCTGGTCGTGGGCGGTCGCGCCCGTTGACCCGGACGGTGGTGCCGGCGAGCGGAGTGCGCGCGTGGCTCGCATGCTGGCGGGCGGGACATGACCACGGGAAGAGCGGAGCGTCGATGAGGCTCGTCGTCGATCTCAACAAATGTCAGGGGTACGCCCAGTGCGCGTTCCTCGCACCGGACGTCTTCGCGATGCACGGCGAGGAGTCGCTGATCTACAACCCGCACGCGCCGGAGGAGCAACGCGAGCGGCTGGCCCGCGCGGTCGCCGCCTGCCCGGTGCAGGCGATCACCGCCGACGGGCTGGAGAACCTCGTGACCGAGCCGGCCACCGGTCCCCGCCAGGTGGCGCCAGAGGCGTCCGATGGCCGCTGACTACCTGGACCGGCTCCGGCGCGAGGGCCGGATCGTCATCGTGGGCGCCTCCCTGGCGGGCCTGCGGGCGGCGGAGACGCTGCGCGCCGAGGGCTTCGCCGGCGAGCTGACCCTGATCGGCGACGAGCCGTACGAGCCGTACGACCGCCCGCCGCTGTCCAAGTCCGTCCTGCTGGGCATGGCGTCCCCGCGCCGCACCGAGCTGCCGCACCGCCGGGAGATCGACGCCAAGTGGCGGCTCGGTGTCGCGGCGACCGGGCTGGACCTGTCGGCCAAGCGGGTCAAGCTGGCCGACGGGGACGAGGTGCCGTACGACCGGCTGCTCATCGCGACCGGGGTGCGTGCCCGGCCCTGGCTGAAGGAGGACGAGGCCCGGCTCGGCGGTGTCTGTCTGCTGCGGACCCGGGACGACGCGGCCGATCTGGTCCAGCGGCTGGACGCGGGACCGCGCCGGGTGTTCGTCATCGGCGCCGGGTTCGCCGGTTCGGAGATCGCCTCGGCGTGCCGCGAGAAGGGGATCCCGGTCACCGTGGCGGAGCGCGCCGGGGCGCCGCTGGTGGGCGCGCTCGGTGGCGTGATCGGCGCGGTCGCCGCCGACCTCCAGACCGAGAACGGCGTGGACCTGCGCACCCATGTCACGGTGACCGGTCTGGAGGGCGACTCGATCGGCCGGGTGCGGGCCGTCCATCTGTCCGACGAGAGTGTCGTCGAGGCGGACGTGGTCGTGGTCTCGCTGGGTTCGCAGCGCAACACCGAGTGGCTGACCGGGTCGGGGCTGGGTGCCGGGCCCCGGGGCATCGCGTGCGACGCGGGCTGCCGGGCCTTCGACTTCCGGGGCATCGTCACGGACGACGTCTTCGTGGCGGGCGACGTGGCGCGCTCCCCGCACGCTCTGTTCGGCTACCAGTTCCTGTCGCTGGAGCACTGGGGCAACGCCGTCGCACAGGCGGAGACCGCCGCGCACAACATGATCTGCCACGGCGCCGACCGCCGCCCGCATCTGTGGATGCCGGCGTTCTGGTCGTCGATGTTCGGCGTGAACATCAAGTCGGTCGGCGTGCCGCCCATGGGCGACCAGCTCATGATCACGCAGGGCTCGCTGGCCGAGCGCCGGTTCGTCGGCGTGTACGGCTACCAGGGCCGCGTCATCGCCGCCGTGACCTTCGACAACGCCCGCTGGCTGGAGTTCTACGCACGGCAGATCGAGCGGGGCGCCCCGTTCCCGGTGGAGTACCCGACGATGGACCGGCGGCCCGAGAACCGGCAGCCGGTGGCGGCCGACTTCCCCGACCCGTCCCTGCCGACCCACGGCCCCACCGTGACGCTCAGCGGCTACTCGCCGGCCGACCAGCAGCTGGTCTTCCACCCCGCCCGCCACTGACGGCCGCCCGGCCCGACGCTCCGAGGAACGAGTCATGCCGAAAGCCTCGCTGTTCCGCCAGATCACCGACTTCGCCAACCGCGCCCACCCGTACCCGCTGTACGAGGAGCTGCGCCGGACACCGGTGCTGCACGAGGAGGAGGACGGCCCCTACGTCATCAGCTCGTACTGGGACATCGAGGCGCTGCTGCACGATCCGCGGATCAGCTCCGACGCCGCCAACCTGGCCGCCGCCGGGGCCGACGAGCTGAGCCAGCCGGACGAGACGGGCGGGCTGCCGCCGTCGTTCATCCGGCTCGACCCGCCCGAGCACGACCGGCTGCGGCGCATCGCCAACCAGGGCTTCGGTCCGCCGCACCGGCCGCGCCGGATCGAGGGCATGCGCGGTGAGCTGGAGGAGATCGTCGCCGGTCTGCTCGACGACCTCGGCGACGCGCGGCAGATCGACCTGGTGGACCAGTTCGCCTATCCGTTCCCGGTGACGGTGATCTGCCGGCTGCTCGGCGTGCCCCGCGAGGACGAGCCCAGGTTCCGCGCCTGGGTCGACCCGATCGTCGCCGGCCTGGACCCCGACTCCCGCACGAGCGCCGACTCCGCACGTGCCGCGCAGGAGGCACGGCTACAGCTCGGCATGTACCTGTCCGGGCTGGTCGAGCAGCGCACCAGGGAACCACGGGACGACCTGCTGTCCGACCTGGTCAACAGCCACGGCCCGGACGGCTCCATGACGATGTTGGAGGTCCTCGCCACCGCGGTGCTGCTGCTGATCGCCGGCCATGAGACGACGGTCAACCTCATCACCAACGGCATGCTGACCCTGCTGCGGTACCCGGACGTCCTGCGCCGTCTCGCCCGGGACCCGGGCCTGTCGGTGCGGATCGTGGAGGAGTTGCTGCGCTACGAGCCGCCGGTGCAGATCGTGCCGCAGCGCACCTGTATCGCCGACATCGAGGTGCGCGGGGTCGTCATCCCCAAGGGCTCGCGCATCTGGCTGATGCTGGCCGCGGGCAACCGCGACCCCGAGCGGTTCAAGGACCCCGACCGGTTCGACCCGGACCGTGAGGACATCCAGCATCTCGGCTTCGGCAGCGGCATCCACAGCTGCTTCGGCGCCCCGCTGGCCCGTCTGGAGGCCCAGACCGCCCTGGCCGCGCTGGCCCGGCGGCTGGAGAACCCCCGCCTGGTGGCGGACCCGCCGCCGTACCGGCAGAACGCGGTCCTGCGCGGCCCGCGCCATCTGGAGATCGCCTTCGACGGGCTGAAGTGACCGCCGGGGTCGCGTTCGGGTCAGTGGCCGAGGCGGCTGAGGTGGACCAGCCCCACCCAGGTCTCGGGGCCCGGCTGGGCGTACGCGGCGCGCACCGCGTACGTGCCCGCCTCCAGCGGCACCCGGAGGTGTTCGACGCGGCCGGCGGCGCGGCCCGGCCAGGCCGAGTCGAACAGCAGCACCGGGCCGGGCACCCGCCAGTGCACCTCGCTGCCCCACACCGCCGAGTCGAGGGCGGCCGGGACACCGGCCAGCAGTTCGTCCTCGGAGTGGGCGGCGGACCACCGTACGAAGGTGGCGTGCTCCGGCAGGAAGGAGGTGGAGGCGGGCTCCTCGCCGAACACGAGGGCCGCGCTGTCGCCGACGGGCAGCAGACCGACGTGCCCGTCGACCTCGCACGCCCGGTCGTAGTCCGTGGCGAGGTCCTCGTTGTCGGCGCCCGCCCAGAACGGCAGCACCGTCTCGGGCACGGCTATCAGAGGGCCGCCGGCCGACTCCACCCACTCCAGCACGCCTGGATCCGCGTATCGAGCCATGGCCCAAGAACCTACACGGGCCGACGTCAGCAGCCGCACTCGCCTTCGACCGGCGCGGTCAGCGGGTCGGGATCGCGCCGCGCCGGTCCCTGCCAGGTGTCGTAGGCGAAGCCCTCGCGGACCCAGTACTCGAAGCCGCCGAGCAACTCCTTTACAGGATAGCCGAGTTCGGCGAGGGCGAGGGCGGCGCGGGTGGCGCCGTCGCAGCCGGGGCCCCAGCAGTACGTCACCACGGGCACGGAGAGGTCGAGGAGTTGCCCCGCCTGTTCGGGGATGCGGGCGGTGGGCAGGTGGACGGCGCCGGGGATGTGACCCTGGTCCCAGGACTCGGTCGAGCGGGAGTCCACGACGACGAACCCGGGGTCGCCGCCGGCCGCCAGCGCCGCGGCCACGTCGGAGACGTCGGTGTGGAAGGCGAGGCGCGCCCGGAAGTGGGCGGCGGCCTCGGCGGGGGCCGCGGGGGCCACGCGCAGGACGGGGTTCACGGGGGCCGGTGAGGTGTGCGTGATCATGGCCAAAAATCTACGGCCGCACGCCCGGCCACTGAAGGGGCGATCCACGGGCCTGCCCTTGCAGCGCCGGGGATTTCCCTGCTATCCATCCGGGATGACCGTGTATTCCCCGGACGCCACCGACTGGCGCATCCTTGAGGTCCTCCAGCGCGAGGGCCGGGCCAGTTACGCCGAGCTGGCGCGCGCCGTCTCGATGTCGCCGAGCGCCGTCACCGAACGCGTACGGCGGCTGGAGGAGGCCGGCGTGATCCAGGGGTACGCGGCGGTCGTGGACCCCGAGCGGCTGGGGCTGCCGATCCTGGCGTTCGTGCGGCTGCGTTATCCGAACGGCAACTACAAGCCGTTCCACGACCTGGTCGCCGCCACGCCCGAGATCCTGGAGGCGCACCACGTGACGGGCGACGACTGCTTCGTTATCAAGGTCGCTGCCCGTTCCATGTCCCATCTGGAGGAGATCTCCGGGAAGATCGGCGCGCTGGGCTCGGTGACCACCAGCGTCGTGTACTCCTCTCCGCTCCCCCGGCGCGCGCTGGGCCGCTGACCCGAACAGGCCGTGCGGGGCTACCGCTTGCGGGCCACGCCGCCGAAGTTGTCGACTTCGGCCGGTGCTTCGGCGCCGCTCGGCGCGGGGCGCCACCGGGACGTGGAGACCAGGCCGGGCTCCAGCATCTCCAGGCCGTCGAAGAAGCGGGCGAGCTGGGCGGGGCTGCGGTTGACACGAGGGTTGTCGCTCGCCTCGTTCCACTGCTCGACCATGGCGCGCTGCGCTCGGGGTGGATGACCTCGGTGCTGTCGCAGAACACGAGATGGCTGCCGGACGGCAGGGCGCCGAGCAGCCGCTGCACGATGCCGTAGACGGAGTCGTCGGTGACATGCGCGGCGATCCCGAGCAGGATCAGGGCCACCGGCTGGGTGAAGTCCAGTGTCCTTGCGGCCTGTTCGAGGATGCCGTCCGGGTTCCGCAGATCGGCGTCGATGTAGTCCGTCGCGCCCTCGGGCGTGCTGGTGAGCAGCGCCTCGGCGTGCACGAGGACGACCGGGTCGTGGTCGACGTAGACGATCCGCGCCTCGGGCAGCAGGCGCTGGGCGACCTCGTGGGTGTTGTCCGCGGTGGGCAGCCCGGTGCCCACGTCCAGGAACTGGCGGATACCGGCGTCCCGGACGAGGTACTCCACGGCCCGGACGAGGAACGCCCGCTGCGCCCGGGCGGTGTCGAGGATCCCCGGGTTGGCCGCGGCGATCCGGTCGCCGACCTGCCGGTCGATCTCGTAGCAGTCCTTGCCGCCCAGCCAGTGGTTCCAGATGCGGGCGGAGTGCGGCGCGCTGCTGTTGACAGGCTGGCGTTCGACGGGCATGCGGGCTCCCCTGGTCGGCCGGTGGTCACCTCACGACTCATTCCTCGCAACGGGGCCCTCACCCGCCCCGCTGCCGCAGCACCGATCCCGTCCTTCCCTTGACCACCTCCAGCTGGGCGTGGATGCGGCGGCGCAGGTCGGGGACGTGGCTGACGATGCCGACGCTGCGGTCGCGTTCGCGCAGCGAGTCGAGGACATCGAGGACCTCGTCGAGGGTCTGGTCGTCGAGGCTGCCGAAGCCCTCGTCGAAGAAGAGGGTGTTGCAAGATCGAACTCTACGGGTGCACTGGTTCTGACCAGGCAAAACAGGGTACGAAAAGCCCCTCGGAGTGATCTCCGAGGGGCTCTCTTGGCGGCAGGGGGACAAACGGGGGACAGCGCGATCAGGCAGCGCCCAGCGCCTCGTCCCGAGGGTCGGGCCGTACGACGCGCAGATGCCGGTCGCTTGCTTCTTCGTCGACCGAGGCGGTGGTCGCCCCTTGCTCTATTCCTTCTTCGTCGTGGGCTGGGGCGGGGAGTTGCATAGGGTGTGCCTTGGCTGCCTGGGCTTGCTCATACGTGGGTTTCTCGACGCCGTTGCGGCGTGGTACCAGGTCGAGGGGTGCGTTGGCGGCGGCTTGTTCGAACTGTGGCAGCAGGCTGGTGTAGGTGTCGGCGGTGAGTTGGTAGCTGCTGTGGCCGAGTAGGGCTTGGATGGCTTTCATCGACAGGCCGGCGGCCAGGCTGAGTGATGCGGCGCAGTGACGCAGGTCGTGGAGGCGGACCGGCGGGAGGCCGATGCGCTGGATGAATCTCCAGAAGGCTTGGGAGACGTTTTGGGGGTTGTGGGGGCGGCCGTCGGGCCGGGTGAAGACGTAGCCGGAGTCGACGTATGGGCCATGTGTCTTGGGGTCTTGGCGGTGTTTCTCCTCCCATTCGGCGCGTTGGGCCTTCTGTACGTCGCGCCAGGCGGTGAGCAGAGCCAGTGTGGCGTAGTCGAGGGCGATGGCACGGCGGCCGCTGCGGCTCTTGGGGGTGTCCTGCCACATGTTGTAGTTCGAGTCGGTGACGAGTTGTCCCGAGACGTGTGCCACGCCTTTGGTCAGGTCGAGTTCGGTCCAGGACAGGCCTGTTGCCTCGCCGCGGCGCGGTGCCCGGTAGACCATGAGGTGCCACATGATGTACATGGGGTGGTTGATGGCTGCGTCGAGGAACTGGCCGATCTGTTCGGGGGTCCAGACCATGACGGGTCCGGGCTTCTCGCCGGTTTCGCGCCAGCGGGCTACGCGTTCGTCGGTCCGTACGAGCGGTTGGGGGCGTTCGTATTTGGGGAGGACGACGAGCTTGGCCCAGTTCTGGGTGATCAGTCTTTCGGTTACCGCGTCACCGAGTGCGGCGGAGAGGCAGTCGAGGTACCTCTTCTGCGAGGCGGGGCCTGTGTTCTGGCGGGGCTTGGCCCGGGCTTCCTTGAGGGCTGCGCGGGCCTGGTCCCATGCCTGGCGAAGTTCCGGCGGCCGTGGGGTGGGGGCCTGTCTCCAGGCAAGGTAGGCGGCCTCGCATTCGATTTGATGTGGGCCTGTGACCGAACGACACAAGGAAATTCTGCTCGTGCCAACTCCTGGCCTTCGTCCTCTGTCCGCGTCGAGTTGGGCGTGGCTGCACGACCGCACGGACTGGGGGTACAGCAACAGCGGCCTCGTCGTGTCCGAGGGCCAGGCGCTGCTCGTCGACACGCAGTTCACCTTGCACGCGACGGAGGAGTTGCTCAGGGCGGTGGAGTCGGTGTGCCTCCGGGAGGAGATCGGTCTCCTGGTGTGCACGCACCAGAACGGGGATCACACGTGGGGGAACCAGCTTCTGGCCGGGGCAGAGATCATCACGTCGGCGTCAGGCGCCGCCGGCTTGTGTCACGAGATGGGTCCCGAGCGGTTGACGATGCTGGCCCGCTCGGGTGGCCCGGATGCGGCTGGCGCGTACGTTGCCCGGCACTTCGCGCACTTCGACTTCGCCGGCGTCACGGTGACGGCACAGACGCGCACCTTCCAGGGACGTGAGGAGGTCAAGGTCGGCACTGTGCTGGTGGAGTTGATCGACCTCGGAGCCGGGCATAGCGCGGGCGACGTCGCCGTGCGCTTGCCGGAGGAGGGTGTGGTGTTCGCGGGGGACGCCCTGTTTTCCGGAGCCCACATGGTCGTGTGGTCGGGCTCGCTGAGCGGCTGCATCAGGGCGTGCCACAGGCTGTTGGACACGGGCGCGGAGTTGTTCGTGCCGGGTCACGTGCCGCTGCTCGCCCGTAGTGGAGTGGCAGATATCCGCGACCGCCTCGCGCGCGTTGCTGAGGAGGCTGCGCAGTGTGCACGACGCAGTGTGCCGCTGGTCGAAGCGGCCCGCCGGATCACGGCGGGCCACGGTGGCACATGGGCGCATCCGGAGCGTCTTTTCACGCAGACCGCGGCCGCCTACGCGGAGGCCGGGGTTGTGGGGGTGCCGTCGAGCACGCTCGCGATGGTGGAAGGCATGGCCTCACTAGCCGGCTGAACGATGTCGCTGGGCATGACATTCATGAAGCGGATGCCTGTTGTCCAGTTGGGCCGGAGTCGAACGAACTCGACCTCATCGATGGGCAGCGCCACCGCTGACACATTACCTACGCACACCTTGAACATGACCTTTCCTTGACCCGTCTCCCCTAGGGTCAGTAGCCGCGGTTGCGAACCGGGGGGAGACGACAGCGATAGGTGACGGCAAGGTCCCCGGCAAGGTACTGGACATCAAGACCGCCGACATCAAGGCGGCAGCACCGGCCTTCCACCAGGGGGCCATTGATCTGAGCAAGGCCCTGACCACTTTGATCAAGACCCTGGACGGCCTCGGCGAGCCCTGGGGCCACGACGACCAGGGCAACCAGTTCGGCGGCGTCTACAAGCCGAACCAGAAGAAGATCGAGAGCGCGGCGGGCATCTTGGTGCTCGGCCTGACGAGCATCAACGAAGCCATGGTCGACATGTCCGACGGACACGTGGACAACGACAAACTCGTCGCGGGCATGTTCACGGAAATAAAGACCCACAAGCAGAGCGACGGTGCCGGTGAGCGTTGAGTCCAAAGCCCGCCACATCCTTCTCGACATGGGCCTGTGGTGGCCCGAGGCCGACCCCGACAAACTGCGAGCTGCGGCGAAAGCGTGGCGCGCGTTCGCCCACTCGGTGGATGACGTCCGCTCCCCGGTGAACCGCAGCGCGTCCGGGATCATCCACAACAACACGGGCGAGTCGATCGAGGCGTTCCACAAGTTCTGGAACCGCTACGCCAAGGATCAGCACGGCGGCTGGCTGAGTGACCTCGCGGAAGCTTCGCGGGACATGGCCAACGGCTTGGACAAATTCGCCGACGGCATCGACGACGCGATCAACAAGCTGTGGACGCGGATAGCCATCGACGCAGTCGTGATCGCGGGCGGCATCACGCTGGCCGTGCTCACTGCGGGCATCGCCTCGGGTGCGGCGGCAGCCGCGGCGGACGCGGTGATCGAGTTCGGCGCCACGATCGGCGTCGGGGTCTCCGCAGTGGTGGCCGACATCATCGGAGGCGCCTTCGCCGGCGTTGCGTTCGGCGGGGTCGAGTCGGTCACCATCGACGCGGCCGTGGCCCAGCCGCTGCAGATGGTCACGGGTCTGCAGCACGGCTTCAGCCTGGACGAGGTCAACCAGGCCGCCAAGGACGGCATGATCTTCGGCGGCGCGCTCGGAGCGGGCGACGGCCTGCTGAAGGCGAGCATGGAAGGCGGCCTTGCCGACACCACCCCGCTGCTGCTGCGCCCGCCGTCGCTCCGCCCGGACCTGATCGATCTGGGCACGGCGGCCCGCAAAGCCGACGACATGCCGTGTGTGGGCGAGCCGATCGACGTGGCCACCGGCGCGATGCTGATGACGCAGACGGACCTGACACTGCCGGGAAGTCTGCCGCTTCAGTTCACGCGCACTCACCTCTCCTCCTACCGGGGCGGCGTCTACTTCGGTCCGACCTGGATCTCCACCCTGGACGAGTGTCTCCAGATCGACGGCGAGGGTGTCGTCTTCGCTGCCGCGGACGGCATGCGTCTGGTGTACCCGGTGCCGGAACCCGGCGTTCCCACGATGCCGGCCAAGGGCGCCCGCTGGCCGCTGGAGTGGGACGGCAAGCCGGACGGCGCGATGACGGTCACCGACCCGGCGACAGGCGTGACGCGGACCTTCGCCGCCCCTGTCCCCTCCCCGTCCTTCGGCGTGTTCCACTTGGCGCTGGACTCCTGGACGGACCGCAACGGCAACCGCATCGACGTCGAACGCGACGACGAGGGCATCCCGTTCGGCATCCGCCACTCCGGCGGCTACTACGTTGCCGTCGACACCCAGGGCCCCCGCATCACCTCCCTGCGCCTGCTAGACGAGCCGCCATCCCGCTACCGCCCGGGTACCACGCCCGACGAGGGCACGGTCGTTATGCGCTACGGCTACGACCCGTCGGGCAACCTGACCGAGGTCACCAACTCCAGCGGCGAGCCTCTCCGTTTCACCTACGACCCCGAGGGCCGCGTCACCCGCTGGACCGACCGTAACGGCACCTGGTTCGGTTACATCTACGACGAACGCGGCAGGGTGGTGCGCACCGAGGGCATCGACGGCATCCTCTCCGGCACGCTGGCTTACGACGACACCGTCCGCACGACGACGTACACGGATTCCCAGGGCCATGTCTCGGTTCACCGGTACAACGCCGAGGGCCAGGTGGTGGAAGAGACGGATCCGCTGGGACATGTCACCCGGACGGAGTGGGACGAGTACGGCGACAAGCCATTGTCTGTCACCGACGCCCTGGGCCGTACCACCCGCTATCTCTACGACGAGGCTGGCAACCTTACTGAGCTAGCTCTGCCCGACGGCTCGGTGACCCGTGCTGTGTACAACACGCTGGGTCTGCCTACCGAAGTGGTCGAGCCGGGCGGGGCGGTCTGGCGGCACACGTACGACGAACGGGGTAACCCGCTCACGACGGTCGACCCTCTAGGCGCTGAGACGCGGTACGCCCTTGACGAAGCGGGCCGTCCGACAGCGATCACGAACGCACTCGGCGACATTCGCACGGCGGCGTACGACGCTGCGGGCTTGCCTACCGCCCTGACGGACGAACTGGGCCACACGACGATACTCCGCCGTGATCCATTCGGCCGGGTGATCGAGGTGTGCGACCCGCTCGGCCACGTCACTCGTCTGGGTTGGACCACGGAGGGCAAGCCATCGTGGCGTCAGCTGGCCGACGGCACCCGCGAGTCGTGGACATGGGACGCCGAGGGCAATCTCGTCACCCATACCGATCCCGTCGGCAACACCACCCACCACACAGCTGCGCCCTTCGACCTCCCGGCTACTCGCACGGACCCGAACGGGACCCGGTACGCGTTCACGTACGACACCGAACTGCGACTGACCAGCGTCACTAACCCCGAAGGGAGGACCTGGTCGTACATCTACGACGAGGCCGGCCGACTGATCGCGGAGACGGACTTCAACGGGCGCACGCTGACGTACGCACACAACGCTGCGGGAGAACTGATCGCCCGGACCAACGGCACCGGCGAGATCATGCGCTTTACACGGGACGTGTGCGGTCGGGTCATGGCTCAGGAAGACGACTTCGGTCAGGTCACGACGTACCAATACGGGCTGGACGGCGGGCTCCGACGCGCGGCCAACGCGGACGCTGAGGTGGTGTTCGAGCGTGACGCACTGGGGCGAACTCTGTCGGAGACAGTCAACGGCCGTACGTCGACCTTCGCGTACGACGCAGTCGGCCGTCGCACCCGCCGCATGACTCCCTCCGGCCTGGCATCGGAATGGGCGTACGACGCGGTCGGACGCCCAACGCTGCTTCGTTCGGAGGCGGGCTCAGTTACTTTCGCCTACGACGAGGCGGGACGCGAGACCGAGCGACGACTCGGTGAGGCGGTCAGTCTGACCCAGAGCTGGAGCCCGGCTGGGCGGCTGACCGGTCAGTCCCTGGTGTCGGCTCCGACTGGTACGGGATCGGACCGTCTCCTTCAGCACCGCACGTATGCCTACCGCGACGACGGACACCTCACGGAGGTCCGCGAGCTGACTTCCGGTACGCGCCGCTTCGATCTGGACGCGATGGGTCGAGTTACGAGCGTCCGCGCACATGGATGGACCGAAACGTATGCCTACGACGCGGTCGGTAACCTGCTGCGAGCGTCGGCCCCCGGCCACGACTCCGCGGGCGGACGGGAGTTCGAAGGCACGATTGTCCGCCGGGCGGGGCGCACGACGTTCGAGCACGACGCACAGGGCCGCCTGATCCGCCGAACACGCAAGCTCCTCAACGGACAGAAGCGCATCTGGACCTACTCATGGAATGTCGAGGACCGGCTGACAGAAGTGGTCACACCTGACGGCGACCAGTGGCTCTACCACTATGATCCGATCGGTCGGCGCGTCTCCAAACACCGTGTCGGCGAGGATGGCAAAGCAGCGGATCGCATCGACTTCTCGTGGGACGACACCCGCCTCGCGGAACAGACGGGCCCGGACGGCAGGGTCACCACCTGGGACTACGAACCAGGCACCTATCGCCCGGTCGCGCAGACCGACCGACGGGAGTCGTCAGCCGCAGATTCGTTCTTTGCCCGGCTGGCCGAGGAGACCAGCCTCGACAAGAGGTCACGTTTTCACGCCGTGATCACGGATGTCGTCGGCACGCCCATGGAACTGGTCTCCCCCTCCGCCGAACTCGCGTGGCAGTCCCGCACCACACTCTGGGGCACCAAGTTCCCCGCTTCCGTGGACTCTGAGGCGGCTGTGGACTGCCGGCTGCGGTTCCCGGGGCAGTACGCCGATGACGAGACGGGCCTCGACTACAACCTATTGCGTTACTACGATCCCGAAACGGGCGGATACCTCACGTCGGACCCAATGGGCCTCCTGCCTGGCCCCAACCCGCATGCCTATGTCGGCAACCCGGGGAGCGAGTCGGATCCGCTGGGCCTGTTCACCTGCAAGGTTGAGAACGCACTCAAGAGCTGGCAGAGCCAGAAATATCAGTTCGGTAGCAATGAGTTCGTGCTTGACAAGAAGGGTTTGGCGCATGTCCTGGAAAGGCATCACCCGGAATACTGGGACGGGTCTGTCAAGGCGAAGCAGTCGTTCCTCGACGGAAAGATGTCAATCCAGGATGTGCAAGATGCCATCACGGAGACACTGAAGCAGAACCGGGACGAACTCGTCTCGCGCGGCCCGATGGGCATGTATCAGATTGAGGGTCGAGTAAACGGCGTGGACTACGTCCTCGGCATCAAGAACGGTCGCGTCGGCCAATTTTATCCCGGAATCCTCGACAAGTAGGCTGGCTAAATGATCAACATCACGTCCTACCTGCGCACCAAGTCGGGATCGTTCATCGACGTGGCGGAGGCGAATGTCCCCCCGCCAGATCCTTCGTATGTCGAAGGTGCCGTCGATATGACGGTCAATGGTGTACAGGTCTTGGACCAGGAACTCTGGGACTATGTCGACGAACTGTGGGCCTACATCAGTGACATGGTTCTGAAGCTCGCGACCGAAGGCGAAGCGTCAACATACTTCCCGGACCAGCCGATCCGATTGTCATTCAAACGACTGGGTGGCGGACTCGTCCTCGTGTCACTCGCCTATGACGACGTTAAGCGGACAGTTTCCGTCGAAGAGCGGGAACTCGTGGCCGCCTTGCAGCGATCCGGCACAGAATTCTTCACCAGGATGAAGGAGCTACTCCCTGAGAACGCTCTGGGGTATGACGACGCCTTGACACGACTCACACGCTGACGCGGTCGACGGTGCTGGTCGCAGATTCGGGGCCACGTCAATGGCGATTTCCAGTATTTCGGACGGTACTAGCCATGACCACTCTTCTCCCCTGGCTTGAGGAGCCGCTCTACCGGGAACGGTTGGCGACCCTCCTGTCATGCGTTGCAGACGCACCTCTTATAGAGGTGCGCTATGTAGCCCCGTCGGGTGGAACCTGGCCCCAAGGTCATCGCGCAGACCGCGGCGTGCACGAAGTTGACATGGCGATTGCCCTCACCCTGGGCAACGGGTGGGTGTTGGCGGCGTCCTGGGCCATGGATGGCCTCAACGAAGGCTTGGCCCTTCAATTGGCGGAACCGGGTGACACACCGGACCTCCCCGGAACAGCTGTCGACGTGTCCGGACGAACCGAGTGGTCCGAGTTCCTCGGGACGACTCTCACCGGCATCACGCCTGTGATACACGTACCGAATGAAGGATGCCCGGCAATGCCCTGGGCTTTCCGACTTGATTTCTCTGTCACCCCTCCCGTGACAGTCGCCCTGGGAGAGTCCGCCGGACCTGGATTTACCTACATGCCCGCCTCATTGGTCGTCATCTTCGATGAGAAGGAGGCCGCCGGATACAGAATTCCGGCCAGCTCCGAACCTGCCCTCGGGTGCAGGTAACAGCGAGAGGAATGGTCGGTACGGCAGGCCAACCCCGAGCTGTCGCCTCTCGGGGCCGGCTTGGCCTCCCGACGGCAGCGCGACGCAGGTCGACTTGGCGCCCGTGCTGGATGTGCATCCGGAGGCCCTGCCCACGCCCGTGCCGCATGTGGCCAGCGTGGCGACTGATGAAGTGCCCCGGCGGGCGACTGGCCCTGCTGGCCCGTCGCTGATCGACGCGCACTGGACGCCGTACGGGAACCCTGGACCGACCGAGGCGCGGAACGACGAAAGGAACGTCAAGAAAAATGCAGCACCTTGCCGCCGGGGCGCACGGGCCGTCCCCGATGATCGACATCGTCTTCGCCGTGGGAGGCATGGTTTTCCTGTGGCGCGGGTTGAGTTGGGCGTTCGATGTGCGGGGGATCACCACTCGCAGAGCCGAACGGATTCACCGCAGGAACCAGGAGACGTGGGCGATGGGACATCTCGGCGGCTCTCCGAACCTTTTCGCTTCTGTCGGGTATCTGCGGTTCCTGGGCGCTGTCATGGCAGGTGCGGGACTTCTCCTGCTCGTTGCGGTGTATGCGCTGTGGCACCTGGGCTGAAGGCAGGTGCTACGCGAGCGCTTTGCCGATGAAGTTAGTACGCGCAGGTCGGCGCTCTTCGTCGGGACTGGCTTCTCCGCCGACGGACATCGCCATCGCCCAGTACGCAAAAAGCGGCTGGGCCCCGTCAGGGCGCCCAGCCGCACTTTGGAGGACGTCAGACCGCCGCTGATTCCTCGCGCTCATGCTCGGCCGCCGCCGTCAGCTTGGCCAGCTCCGCTTCCGCCTCGGCCAGCTCCGCCTCCGTGGGCTCCAGCTCGGAGACTCCGTCCGCGGTGCCCACCGTCTCCTCCGAAGGCTTGGTGGGCTCGTCCTCCTCGGTCTCCAGCTCCGGCGACGCAACCTCCAGCTCGGGACGAACCTCCAGTTGCTTCGCCTCGGACATCGCCTTCGCCTTGCGCAGCTTCTTTGCCGCCTCGGCCGCCGCCTTGCGCACGCGCTCCCCAGCGTCCAGGTGCTTGCCGACCTCGTCCTCGAACAGCTCGGCCAGCTCCTCCGGGGACTTCTTCGCCGGCTCCGCCATGAGGGTCCCGGCCCGCTCGACGTGGTCGACCTTGGTCCTGGCCTGCTTACGCTCCTTGGCCTTCTTCTCCTTCTCCTTCTCCGACAGCTCCTTGTCCGAGAAGAAGCCCTCCTGCTTCTCCTTCATCCGCAGGGCCTGCGCGAAGGTGGAGGCGTCCGTCTCCGACCTGAAGTCGCCCCTCATGTACCGGGTGACGGCCGCCTTCTGGTTCGCCGTCGACAGCCGTGACAGGTGCCACGCGAAGTGCGGCTTGATCTTTCCGTCGGCCACCAGCGCCGCGATGTCGGTCGTCAGGTTGAGCAGGTCCATCCGCCACTTCACGTAGTCCGGCGTCTTGCCGAACATCTCCGCGATGCGCTCCGCCGTGTGACCGAACCCGACCAGGTCGGCGTACGCCTGCGCCTCCTCCATGAGCATCATGTCCGCGCGGCCGACGTTCTCGGAGATGCCCATGATGAACGCGCGCTCGTCGTCGACGCTCTTGATGACTTGGGCCCTGATGGTGGTGGCGTCCTTCACCAGGTGCGTCGCCCGCCAGCGCCGCCCGCCCATGATGATCTGGAACTTGCGCTTGCCCTTCGGCCGGCGGAGCACGATGAACGCCTACGCTGACTCCCTTGACGCCGGCGCCGATGCTGACGCCGCACGGCAGGCTGCGAACGACGCCGACAAACACGCTGACGACTCCGAGGCAGCCGCCAAGAAGGCCCAGAGCGACGCCGACGCCGCCACACAGGCAGCCGGAGACGCTGACGCCGCAGCAACCCGTGCCGAAGCGGCGGCCAAGCGGGCACGCGCGGACTCCGACGCCGCACAGGCTGCCAAGGCCAAGGCCGACGCCGACGTCCGTACCGCCACCGCATCGACCGCGGACGCAATCGCCGCCTCGCAGCACGCTGCCTCGGAGGCCCGTGCGGCGGTCAGACTCGCCGACCAGGCCGAGACCGACGCCAATAGCGCCAAGGCCCAAGCAAACGCGGCGAAGAAGGACCTGGCGGTCGCACTCCTCGCAGCAGCCAAGGCGGCCGGGTACGCGCACATCACGGCGCAGGCGGCGGTGGATGCGGGGAAGTCGGCGAAGCAGGTCGTCAAACCGGCCAACGACGCCATCGAACTCGGATCCCCCTACGTCGACACCGACAGTGTCGCGAGTCTGGTGGTCCTGACCGGTCAGGCGTCCAAGTCCCTCGCGGAGCAGCTGAAGGCTGTCGCTGACGCGCACTCGAAGAACGCCAAACAGGAAGCCGCCGATGCCAAGGCGCTCGCGGATAAGGCCAGCGCGGACACCAAAGCCGCCCTCCAGTCGGCCGCGAACGCAGCACAGTCCGCCTCGGACGCCCGCGACTACGCCAACCAAGCACTCGACTACTCGGCCGACGCCGCCACGTCAGCAGCGGCAGCGGTCGACTCCCTGAACCGGACGAAGGAGTACGACCGGCAGGCCGGAGAGGACGCCGCCGCCGCTGATGCGGCAGCCGGACGGGCCGAAGGGTATGCCAAGGACGCCCGCGACAGCGCCGACCAGGCCGCCCTCGACGCCCAGGCAGCCCACCAGGCAGCCGACCAGGTCTCCCAGGACGCCAAGGACGCCCGCGCCGCCGCCGACCGTGCCGACAAGGACGCCAGCGAGGCCGAGCAGTACGCCAAGGACGCCGACAAATACGCCAAGGACGCCCAGGAAGCAGCCGATAACGCTGCGAAGAAACAGGCCAACCAGGAACTGTCCAAGGGCTCTACCACGGGAATCCCCGGCGTGTTCGCCGTGCCGGACCAGTCCACCGTGGAGATCGTCAGCTCCCGGCAGATCGGGCAGTGCCCATCCAACGCGGTGCTCGTCGGCTGCGACGCCACCTACAACCTGGTCGTGGACTACGAGGCCGACTTCTACCTGTGCACGGATGACAACGCCCAGGCCACAGCGGACAGCTGCCCGAAGCCGGCATGGCAGTACCTCCAGCGTTCCACGCCGGTGCTCTACCCCCAGGGCGGACCCATTGAGAGGTTTTCAACCTGAAGTTGCAGGTCGCGGGGGCTGGCGTGAGTCGTGGATGGTGTGCTCGTGCCGGTCAGGGACGTGATCGTCGGCAGGTGATCGTCTGTCAGCGGCTGACTTCCGCGTTCGTCAGCACGAGCAGGGCGCGCAGGAGTGTGGTGGCGTGGATGGCGTTCATGCGGACCTTGCTGAGGATCCGCCAGACACCTCACGTTGCCAACGCGTCAAGCGGCGGGGGCGAGTTCGGTGGGGAAGGCGGTGCGTTCGTCGAACAACTCGCGCCGCTGAAGACAGTGATAGAGCTGTCCGAGCATTCGATTGAACAGGTTCCGCCGGGCGGCTGCGTGCCAGTCTCCGTGTTCGTCGCGGCGCCGACGGTAGTGGGCCTTGGCCCCGGGTGATCCGTTCGGAGCGGCGAAGGCCCACAGGTATCCGGCGTGGTTGAGCCGGTCGTTCTTCACCCACCGCCGCGTGATGCTCGTCTTCTTGCCGGAGGCGCGCGTGATGGGCGATGCGCCCGCGTATGCCTTCAGCCCCCGGGCGTCGGTGAAACGGGTGTGGTCGTCACCGATCTCGGCCAGGATCCGGGCGGCGAGTTGGATGCCGAGCCCGGGGAAGCTCAGCAGGATCTCAGCGTCCGGATGCAGAGGGAACGCGTCCTCCACCGCCTCGGCGAGCTGGTCGGCGGCGGTGCAGGCGGCGTCGAGCTGCATGAGGAGGGCGAGCATCTGTTTGCCGAGGGCGTCCTCGACAAGTGGCGGCTGGTGGGCCCGCTCGGCGCGGAAGTTGTCGCGGATTCGGTCGGCTTCGGCTGCGATGCCGCGCTTGCGGCCGGCCCGCTTGAGGGCGGCTTGGAGCTGGGTGCGGGTCAGGCGTGCCGCCCGCGTCGGGGTCGGGGCGGCCTTGAGACCTGCGGCTGCGGACATGCCCACAGGCCCGACTCCCATGACGGCTGGTCCCGGGGGATGTCCGGGGGACAGGCGGGGGACAGAAGGCCGAGGACGATCAAGGAAGGAGACGGAAAGACAGGTACCAAATCCGCCCAGACTGACAGCAATGTGTTAGCGGGCGAACGAGCGTTCATGACCCGCTCAGACCCCCCGCTGCCGCAGCACCGATCCCGTCCTTCCCTTGACCACCTCCAGCTGGGCGTGGATGCGGCGGCGCAGGTCGGGGACGTGGCTGACGATGCCGACGCTGCGGTCGCGTTCGCGCAGCGAGTCGAGGACATCGAGGACCTCGTCGAGGGTCTGGTCGTCGAGGCTGCCGAAGCCCTCGTCGATGAAGAGGGTGTCGAGCCGTACGCCGCCGGCCTCGTCCGTGACGACGTCCGCGAGACCGAGGGCGAGGGCGAGCGAGGCGAAGAAGGTCTCGCCGCCGGAGAGGGTGGCGGTGTCGCGCTCGCGGCCGGTCCAGGCGTCGACCACGTGCAGCCCGAGCCCGCTGCGACCGCGGCCGGAGCGGTCGTCGGAGTGGACCAGGGTGTAGCGGCCGGACGACATGCGCTGAAGGCGCGCGGTCGCGGCGGCGGCGACCTGCTCCAGGCGGGCCGCCAGGACGTACGACTCCAGGCGCATCTTGCGCTCGTTGTCGGCGGAGGTGCCCGCGGTGAGGGCGGCGAGGCGGGCGACCCGGTCGTACTCCTCGCGCAGCGGGGCGAGTTGCCGTACGGCCTCGGTGGCGCGGGCGGAGAGGCGGTCCAGCTCGGTGCGGCAGTGGGCGGCCGCGTCGCGCGCGGAGGCGGCCGTGCGCAGGCGGCGCTCCGCCTCGGCCGCGGTGCGCTCGGCCGCGGCGAGGTCGGCGGGCGGCTGCTGGGCGGCGGCCGCGGTGTCGCCCTCGGCCAGCACGGCCCGTACGGCCGCCTCCTCCGACTGCCAGGCGTCCAGGCGGTGTTGCAGCTCGCGGTGGGCGGCGGGGTCGAGGAGGGCTGTGGCCGCGGCCTGCGGGGTGTCGAAGCCGGCCCGGTAGGCGGCGTCGGCGAGGCGGGCGTCGGCGTCCTTCAGGCGCTGGGCGGCGTCCTCGGCGCTGCGCGTCGCGTCGGCGGCGTCGGTGAGCAGGGCGACGCGCCGCTCCAGCTGGGCGGCGCGCGCGGCCACGCTGCCCGCGTCACCGCGTGCCTGCGCCAACTCGGTTTCCAGTTGGGCCTGTTCGCGTTCCAGGGTTTCGCGCCGGGTGAGCCGGGACGCGGTGCGCACGGCGGCCTGCTGGCGGTCGGCGAGGCGCTGCTCGCGCTCGCCCTCGGCGCGGCGCAGCTCCTCGTGGGTGGCGTGCAGGACGGAGGCCTCACGGCGGGCACGGGCGTATGCCTGCTCCAACTCCCCCGCCTGTGCTTCCAGTTGGGAGGTCGGGATGTCACCGGCCTCGGCGGTGGCGGCGGCCAGGGCCTCGCGGACGACACCGAGGCGCCGTTCGTCCTCGGTGCGGCGCTGGTCGGCCTGCTGGAAGGCCCGGTGCGCCCGCTCCTCGGCCGCGCGGTCGACATGTCCGGCGTTCTTGCGGGCCGGGGCGGGGTGCGCGGTGGCTCCGCAGACGGCGCAGGGCTCGCCGTCGGTGAGGTGGGCGGCCAGCTCGGCGGCGATGCCGCTCAGGCGCTGTTCCTTGACGTCGAGCCAGTGGGCGCGGGCGTCCAGTGCCTGCTTCTGGGACGTGCGGGCCCGGTGCTGTGCGTCCTCCAGGTCGGCGGCCAGCGCGTCGCGGGTGCGGGCCGCGGTGAGCCGGCGGTCCATCGGTTCCCGCCGGACGGCGAGCTGTTCGGCGCGGGTGGCGGCCTCCTGGGCACGGTCCACGCGGGCCTGGAGCGCGGCGCGAGCGGTGTCCCAGCCGTCGAGCCAGGTGTCGGCCTCGCGCAGCACCTCCTCGTCGGCGCGCTCCTGCCGGTCGAGCCCGTCGCGTTCCTCGGCCAGGTGCACGAGCCGCTGCTCGGCGCGCCGGGCCGCGTCCAGGCCGCCCAGCTCCTCGGCGGCCCGGCGGGCGGCGGCGGCCAGTCCGCTCGCTCCGGCGTCGGCGTACGACTCGGGGAGCCTCCCACGCGCGCGTGCCTCGGCCGCCGCTGCCCTGCGGTGCTCCTGCTCGGCGGCCTCGCGCAGCTCCAGCGCGGGCGCGACCGTGTCCGCCTTGCGGCCCCGCTCCATGCGCTCCTGGGCCTCACGGTGCGCTCCGGAGTGCTGCTGGAGCCGCTCGGCGCGCTGCCGGGCCTCGGCGAACCTGCCCTGGAGCCGGGCGAGTTCGCGTACGTCGTCCAGGGCGCGGCGGGCCTCGGTGTGCGCGGACTCGGCGGCACCGAGGCGGAGGTGGGCGATGGTGAGGCGCTCGCGGGCGGTGGCGCGGGCCACGGCGGCGGCAGCGAGCACCTGCTCCGCCAGGCCCGGCTCGCCCGGCGCCAGGTCCGGCAGCTCCATGGTGTCGCCGGCCTGCTGCTGCATGCGGTGGGCGTCGGCAAGCAGGGCCGCGTCGCCCTCGCGCACGCGTGCCTCGGTGGCGCGGCGGCGGTCGGCGAGGCGTTTTTCGACGTCGGCGAAGCGCTGGGTGTCGAAGAGCCGGCCGAGCAGCCGGCCGCGGGCCTCTGCGTCGGCCCGCAGGAAGCGGGCGAAGTCGCCCTGGGGCAGCAGCACGACCTGGCAGAACTGCTCGCGGCTCATGCCGAGCAGCTGGGTGATCTCCTCGCCGATCTCCTGGTGGGAGCGGCTGCGGTCGCGCCAGGCGCCGGCCGCGCTGTCGTACTCGCGCAGCCAGGTCTGGGCCTTGTCGACCGTGGTCCCCCTGCCGCGCAGTTTGCGGCGCGCCCAGGGCGGCTGCCGGGTGATCTCCAGCCGGCGGCCGGCGACGGTGAGGTCGAGGCGGACCTCGGTGCGGGTGCCGGGCTCGGCGTGATCGCTGCGCAGGGTCATGCCCTGGCCGTTTCCACTCTGCCGGGCGCCGGGGACCGAGCCGTACAGGGCGTAGCAGACGGCGTCCAGGACGGAGGTCTTGCCCGCGCCGGTGGGGCCGTGCAGCAGGAAGAGTCCGGCGGCGGACAGGGCGTCGAAGTCGACGCCGAGGGAGCCGCCGAAGGGCCCGAAGGCGGTGATGTCGAGCCGGTGCAGCCTCACCGGGCCACCTCCCGCACGGCGTCGTCGGCGCGCACGGCGTCGAACGCCTCGCGCAGCACGCCCAGTTCACGGTCGTCCGGCCCGGCGCCGCGCACATGGGCGACGAAGTCCTCGGCGACCTGCTGGTCGCTGCGGCCCGCGAGCCGCCGGGCGTACGACACCTCGGGGTCGTCCGGGGCCCGCTCGGGGTCGAAGACCAGGCTGAGGGTGTGCGGGAAGCGCTCGGTGAGCCGGGCCATGGGATCGGCCGGGCGGACCGGGTCGGTGAGGGTGGCCTCGACCCAGGAGTCCTCGTACCGGGCCAGCTCCGGGTCGGCCAGCAGGTCGTCCAGCGTGCCCCTGACGCGGGCCAGCGGGCGCGGCACCGGGCAGTCGAGGCGCTCGGCGGTGACCGAGCCGTCGGCGCCGAGGTCGATCAGCCACATGCTCTTGCGGTGGTCGGTCTCGGAGAAGGAGTAGGCGAGCGGGGAGCCGGAGTAGCGCACGCGCTCGGTGAGGGTCTGGCAGCCGTGCAGATGCCCGAGGGCGACGTAGTCGACGCCGTCGAAGACGCCCGCCGGGACGGCGGCCACCCCGCCGACGGTGATGTCCCGCTCGCTGTCGCTGGCCCGGCCGCCGGTGACGAAGGCGTGGGCGAGGACGACGGAGCGGGTGCCCCGCGCGCGCGTGGCGAGGTCGGCGCGGACGCGGTCCATGGCGGCGCCGAGCACGGCCTCGTGTCCGGCCCGGTCCACCGCGAACTCGTCCTTCACCAGGGCCGGTTCGAGATACGGCAGACCGTAGAAGGCGACGTCCCCGTGGGTGTCCGCGAGCAGCACCGGGGTGCCGGCGGCGGCCGGGTCGGTACGCAGATGGATGCCCGCGCGCTCGATGAGCCCGGCGCCGACGCCGAGGCGGCGGGCCGAGTCGTGGTTGCCGGAGATCATGACCGTCGGCACGCCGAGGTCCGCGAGGCGGTGCAGCGCGTCGTCGAACAGCTCGACCGCGGCGAGCGGGGGCACCGCGCGGTCGTACACGTCACCGGACACGACCACCGCGTCCACGGCGTGCTCGCGCACGGCGGTGACGAGGTGACCGATGAACTCGGCCTGGGCCCCGAGCATGCTCACCCGGTGGAAGGCCCGGCCGAGATGCCAGTCGGACGTGTGCAGCAGTCTCATGATCCCCGAGGTTAACGGCCGGGTCTGACATCACGGGCGGTTACTCCCGTATCGACCGGCGGCACGCAGGAGTTCGTACGGATATCCCGTACGGCGCGAATGGTCTGGATATTCCGATCAGTCCGCTATGTCACGCGTCTCCGTAGGCCTCCCCGCCCAGTTCGAACCCCGCCGAGCCCGCCGTCGCATCGGCGAGCCACGCCCGGAAGGCGTCCACGTCGGCGTCCGGCAGACCGATCTCGATGGTGACGACCTCTCCGTACCGGACGTCGCGCACCTCCCGCCCCGTGGCGTGCAGGTCGTTCTGGACCTTGCCCGCGCGCTGGTGGTCGACGGTGACGGTGGCCAGCCGGAAGCGGCGCCGGGTGAGTGTGCCGAGCGTGTCGAGGGCCCCGCCGACGGCACCGCCGTAGGCGCGGATGAGTCCGCCGGCCCCGAGCTTGACGCCGCCGTAGTAACGGGTGACGACGGCGACGACGTAGCGCATCTCACGGCGCAGGAGCATCTGGAGCATGGGGACGCCGGCGGTGCCGCCCGGTTCACCGTCGTCGCCGGCCTTCTGCACGGAGGCGTCGGCGCCGATCACGTACGCCCAGCAGTTGTGGGTGGCGTCGGCGTGCTCCTTGCTGACGGCGGCGATGAAGTCCTGTGCCTCCTGCTCGGTGGCGGCCGGGGCGAGGGCGCACAGGAAGCGGGAGCGGTTGATCTCGGTCTCGTGCACGCCCGCGTGGGCGACTGTGCGGTACTCGTCCTGCATCCCGCCAGCCTAAGCGGTGGCGGGAAGTGCCGGTCCGGGCGGAGGCCGCGCCCACGCGCGCGTGGCGGCGGATCCTCCTCCTCGGCGCCGCTCGGCTACTGCTTCCTGCCCCCGCGCGGCACGGTCACCCAGGTCAGCAGGGCGACGCCGGGGGCGAGGGCGGACCAGCCGGTGCCGTGCCAGGTGAGGACGGCGATCGCGGACGTCGGGAACTTGGTCCGCACCCGCTCCAGCGTGTCGTCGAGACCGTCCCCGGCCAGCTCCAGGACCAGCTCCTGCAGCCCGGGGTTGTGCCCGACCAGCAGCAGGGTCTCCACCTGGGACGGCACCTCGCGGACCACCTCCACCAGGTCCGCCGCGTCGGCCGCGTACAGCCGCCGGTCGTAGCGCACCGGCGGCGGGGTGCCCCACTCGGCGGAGGCCAGCTCCCAGGTGCGGCGGGCGCGTGCGGCCGTGGAGCACAGAGCGAGGTCGGGCAGGCAGTCGGCCTCGGCGAGGGTGCGTCCGGCGGCCGGGGCGTCCTGCAGGCCGCGCGGCGCGAGAGGCCTGCGGTGGTCCTCGACGCCCTCGGGCCAGGCGGACTTGGCGTGCCGCAGCACCACCAGCCGGCGCAGCGGACCCGAGGAGCCCGCCCGCGCGCTCACGCGAGGCTCCCGAGGTCACGGGCGAGGTCGAGCGCCAGCAGCCGGTCCACGTAGGCGAACGTCTCGAACCGGGCTCCGTCGGGCAGATCCGGGTCACGCGCCACGTCCCGCAGGACGTCCAGGACGCCGGGCAGGTCGAGGTCGTCCTCCCACGCGGAGCGCAACCGCCCCCGCACCGCCTCCGGCACCGGCCTGGACGGTCGCCGGGCCCATCCGGCGACGGCCCGCCGCCACTGCGCCAGCCGCCCGGCCGCCGCGTCCAGTACGGCGGGCGACAGCCGAACGGGCTCACCCCGAGGGACGGAGAGCAGGGCGAGCCGCACCGCCTCGGGGTCTTCGAGGAGGGCCGGGAGCGCGGGGTGGGAGTGGAGGGTGGGTCCGGGGCCGGGGCCGGGGCCGGGTGCGGGTGCGGACGCGGGTCCCGCGTCGCGGCCGACCGCCTGCGGCCCCTGGCCGTCCGTCTTCCAGTGCACCGGTGCCACCCGCATCACCGGGCCTTCGCCGACGGCGGCCGCGGGGTCGGCCGTCACGTGGATCGCCTGGGACTCGCCCAGTCCCGAGGCGAGGTCGCGGCCGTCCTCGAAGGGGCGGATGGCGAGGGCGGTGGCGGCCGCGCGCAGTTCGGCGTGCTGGTGGGGGGACGTGAGGATCGTCCAGACCGGGGTGCCGCCCAGCTCCAGGGCGCGGACCAGGAGGTCGGCGGTGAGGAGCACCCTCAGGGCGGTCGGGTCCAGCCCCGAGGCGTAGGCCTCGATGCGGGTCAGGCCGCGGCGGGCGGGCGCGGCGGGGACGGGCTCACCGGTTCGGTCGTCGAGGATGCGCAGCACAGCGCGAGCGTAGGCGGGCAGAGCGTCCTACGCAGGCATCTTGCTCCGATTCCGGACATGGCGGCGGGTACCGGGGCGGGAATCCGTACCGTGCGCGCCGCTGTTGCCCAGGCGAACTGTTCCCACGAACCGAGGAGGCGGCCATGGCGGTCGTGCACGGCGACGGCAGCTACGACGGCGACGACCACGGCGACGAAGCGGTGATCCGCAGAATCCTGACCGGGCTGGGCGACACCTGGGCCGTGGTCGGCCTGTCGAACAACCGGAACCGGGCCGCCTACGGGGTGGCGCAGGTGCTCCAGCGGTTCGGCAAGCGCGTCGTGCCGGTGCATCCGAAGGCGGAGACGGTGCACGGCGAGCGCGGCTACGCCTCCCTCGCGGACATCCCCTTCGACGTGGACGTGGTCGACGTCTTCGTCAACAGCGACCTGGCCGGGGCGGTGGCCGACGAGGCCGTGGCGAAGGGTGCGCGGGCGGTGTGGTTCCAGCTCGGCGTCGTGGACGAGGCCGCCTACAGCCGGACCCGGGCGGCGGGACTGGACATGGTCATGGACCACTGCCCCGCCATCGAAATTCCCCGCCTCGGCTAGCGAATCTCTCCTTCTACTTACAATTCGACGCTGAATATTGACATTCGCACTAGGCATCTGACCTGTGACAAGACAGTGACCGAGCGTGGGGCCAAGACACCTAAGATCCCGGGTCAAAATTTGGTTAACGCTCTTTTGACAGCATGGAACGCACCCCTAACCTGTGGCCTCCTCGCCCGTTAACGCTGCGTATAGATCTGAGAGGCCACTACACATGGCGAATGTCGACCAGGCTGCACCGGTAGCCACAAGCGACACCGGTGGTCTGCGCCGAGACGTCGGACTGATCGGTCTGATGTGGGCCTCGGTGGGTTCCATCATCGGCTCCGGCTGGCTCTTCGGCGCCGAGAAGGCAGTCGTGGTGGCCGGCCCGGCGGCGATCATCTCGTGGGTGATCGGCGCGGTGGCCATCGTGCTCCTCGCCCTCGTGCACGCCGAGCTCGGCGGCATGTTCCCGGTGGCGGGCGGCACCGCGCGCTACCCGCACTACGCCTTCGGCGGCCTGGCCGGCATGTCCTTCGGCTGGTTCTCCTGGCTCCAGGCCGCGACGGTGGCCCCGATCGAGGTCGAGGCCATGATCGGCTATGCCAAGCACTGGCACTTCGCCGACGGCCTGCAGAACGCCAACGGCACGCTCACGACCAGCGGCATCGTCGTCGCCGTCCTGCTCATGGCGGTCTTCGTCGCGGTCAACTTCCTCGGTGTCCGCATCCTGGCCCACACCAACAGCGCCGCCACCTGGTGGAAGATCGCCGTTCCGCTCGCCGCGATCTTCATCATCGCGGTCGGCAATTTCCACCCGTCCAACTTCACCTCCCAGGGCTTCGCGCCGTTCGGCGCCAAGGGTGTCCTCACCGCGATCAGCTCCAGCGGCATCATCTTCGCGCTGCTCGGCTTCGAGCAGGCGATCCAGCTGGCCGGCGAGAGCCGCAACCCGAAGCGTGACCTGCCGCGCGCGACGCTCGGTTCGGTCGCGATCGGCTCCACGATCTACCTCCTGCTCCAGATCGTGTTCATCGCCGCCCTGCCGCACGCCTCCTTCGCGAAGGGCTGGGCGAACCTGGCCTACGCCGGCATCAGCGGCCCCTGGGCGGGTCTCGCCTCGGTGCTCGGCCTGGGCTGGCTGGCCTGGGTGCTGTACGCCGACGCGATCATCTCCCCCGGCGGCACCGGCCTGATCTACACCACCGCCACCTCCCGTATCTCCTACGGCCTGGCCAAGAACGGCTACGCGCCGAAGCTCTTCACCAAGACCGACTCGCGCGGTGTGCCGTGGTTCGGCCTCGCGATGTCGTTCGTGACCGGTGTGATCTGCTTCCTGCCGTTCCCGAGCTGGCAGACGCTGGTCGGCTTCATCACCTCGGCGAGCGTGCTGATGTACGCGGGCGCCCCGCTGGCCTACGGCGTCTTCAAGGACCGGCTGCCGAACCACGACCGTCCGTACAAGCTGCCCTACGGCAACATCATCTCGCCGCTGTCGTTCGTGGTCGCCAACCTGATCATCTTCTGGTCCGGCTGGGACACCCTGTGGCGACTGGGCTTCGCGATCCTGATCGGCTACGTGCTGCTCGGCGCCTACGCGGCCTACGCCATCCGCAAGGGCCTGCCCGACGCCCCCCGGCTGGACTTCAAGGCCGCGCAGTGGCTCGCGCCCTACCTGCTGGGCATCGGCGTGATCTCCTACCTGAGCACCTTCGGCGGTACCGGTGACCTGCCGCTGTGGTGGGACATGCTGGTCGTCACGGTGTTCTCGCTCGTCATCTACTACTGGGCCAAGGCCACGGCCTCCCAGCCCGAGGCGATCGAGCGCAGCATCGAGGAGGTCGTCGTCACCGACGCCCCCGCGCACTGAGCCACACCACTCCCGGTGTCCCGTCAGCCGATTCCCGGCTGACGGGACACCGTCATAATGCGAGGGTGATCTCCCCCTCCCCCTCCCCCCACCCGGATCCCGCGCACCCCGCACGCCGGGAAGCCCGTACGGTCGTCGTCGTGGGCGCCGGTCCCGCCGGGCTCGCCGTCGCCAACATCCTGCGGGCCGCCTCGGTCGACTGTGTCGTCCTGGAGACCGAGAGCAGGCAGTTCATCGAGACCCGGGCCCGGGCCGGTGTCATCGAGGAATGGGCGGTGCGCGAACTCGGCCGCCGCGGCCTCGCCGGGCACCTGCCGCAGCGGGCCGAGCTGCACAGCGCCTGCGAGTTCCGCTTCGCCGGCGAGCGGTACCGCTTCCCCTACGCCGAACTGACGAGCCGTCACCACTACGTCTACCCGCAGCCGTTGCTGGTGACGGACCTGGTGCGCGAGTACGCCGACGTGCGCGGCGGCGACATCCGCTTCGGCGTGCGCGACGTCACGCTGCACGACCTGGACACGGACCGGCCGGCGGTGTCGTACCGCTGTCCGGAGACGGGTGAACGGCGGCTGCTGCGCTGCGACTTCGTCGCGGGGTGCGACGGGGCGCGCGGGGTGACGCGCGACGCGATTCCCGAGCGGCACCGGCGGATCGCCCGGCAGGACGACGGCATCGGCTGGCTGGCGCTGCTCGCCGAGGTCCCGCCGTCGACGGACTGTGTCCTCTTCGGCGTCCATCCGCGCGGCTTCGCCGGGCAGATGCCCCGCAGCCCCGAGGTGACCCGGTTCTACCTCCAGTGCCCGCCGGGCGACGATCCGGAGAACTGGCCGCACGAGCGGGTCTGGACCGAGCTGCGCGAGCGGCTGGCCGCGACCGGGGCGCCCCCGCTCACCGAGGGGCGGATCGTCGAGAAGCGGGTGCTGGACATGCACCACTACGTCGTCGAACCCCTCTCCCACGGGCGGCTGTTCCTGGCCGGCGACGCCGGTCACCTGGTCGCGCCGATCGCCGCGAAGGGGATGAACCTCGCCCTGCACGACGCCTTCCTGCTCGGCGACGCGCTCGCCTCGTACGTCACGGAGGGAGACGGCGCCGGCCTGGACGGCTACTCGGCCGCGGCGCTGCGCCGGGTGTGGGACTACCAGGAGTTCTCGCAGTGGCTGTCGGACATCTACCACGGTGTCGCGTCCGGTGATCCGTTCCGCGCCGGCACCACGCTGGCCCGGCTGCGCCGGCTGTTCTCCTCGCCCGCAGCGGCGGCGGCCTTCGCCGAGCAGTACCTCGGCACGGCCTCGGCCTACTGAGCCCGTTCGGTGAGATGGTGGTCGGCGGTCTTCAGCGCCTCGTCCACCAGCCGCCGCAGGTGTCCGTGCGCGAGCGAGTAGACCACCCGGCGGCCCTCCTTGCGGGTCCGCACCAGACCCGCGAGCCGCAGCCGGGCCAGGTGCTGGCTGACGGCGGGACGGGCCGCGCCGCATGCCCCGGTGAGCGTCGTGACGTCGGCCTCGCCCGCCGTCAGCGCGTGCAGCAGGGTGAGGCGGGTGCGGTCACCGAGCAGGGCGAGCAGCTCGGCGGCCAGCGTGAACTGCTCCTCGCCCGGACTGCGCGGATGCGTATGGTGCGCAGGTGACAGGTGCATGCGTGCGCTCATACGCACATAATGGTCCCCTGGACGCCGCACGTCCACTCCCGCACACCGGAAGGGGAGCCACGTGAGCGACCGGCACCCTCACCAGCACGCGCACGGGCACGCACACGGGCAGGAGCACAGCCACCGCGCCGCCCGTCTCCGGCACCGCCTCGCGCATCTGCTCACCCCGCACTCCCACGAGAGCGCCGACAAGCTGGACTCCGCCCTGGAGTCCTCGGTGCGCGGGATGCGGGCGCTGTGGGTGTCGTCGGCCGCGCTCGGGGCGACGGCACTGACACAGGCGGCCGTGGTGGCCGTGTCCGGTTCGGTGGCGCTGCTCGGGGACACCGTGCACAACGCCGCCGACGCGCTGACCGCCGTCCCGCTCGGCATCGCCTTCGTCCTCGGACGGCGGGCGGCGACGCGCCGGTTCACCTACGGCTACGGCCGGGCCGAGGATCTGGCGGGGCTGGTGATCGTGCTGACGATCGCCGCGTCGGCGGCCTTCGCCGCGTGGGCGGCCGTCGGCCGACTGCTCGACCCGCGCCCGGTCAGCCATCTCCCGGCCGTCGCGGCGGCCGCCCTGGTCGGCTTCGCCGGCAACGAGTGGGTGGCCCGTCACCGGATCCGGGCGGGCCGCGCGATCGGTTCGGCGGCGCTCGTCGCCGACGGGCTGCACGCGCGCACCGACGGGTTCACCTCGCTGGCCGTGCTGGCCGGCGCGGGCGGCTCCGCGCTCGGCCGGCAACCGGCCGACCCCGTCGTGGGGTTGGCGATCACCGCCGCGATCGCGCTGGTGCTGCGGGACGCGGCGCGGGAGGTGTTCCGGCGGATCATGGACGCCGTCGACCCGGCGCTGGTGGACCGGGCCGAGCGGGCGGTGCGTGCGGTGCCGGGCGTGCGCGAGGTGGGCGAGCTGCGGCTGCGCTGGATCGGGCACCGGCTGCGCGCCGAGCTCGCGGTGGTCGTGGACGGCGAGGCGACGGTGCGGCAGGCGCACGCGATCGCCGTCGAGGCCGAACACGCCCTGCTGCACGCCGTACCGAGGCTGACGGCCGCCCTGGTGCACGCCGATCCGGCACCGGTGCCGGGCGAGCGCGACCCGCACCTGACACTGGCCCACCACCTGACCGCCTGACGCGGACCTCCGGCAGCCCGGCCTCAGGCGGTCCCGAGTCCCTCCAGCACCACGGCGCCGGGCAGTTCGGCGAGGGCCTTGCCGGGTACCAGCAGCTTGCCGCGCCGGCGTCCGCTGCCGACGAGGACGTACGGCAGGTCGGCGACCGCCGCGTCCACGAGCACCGGCCAGCCGGCGGGCAGGCCGACCGGGGTGATGCCACCGTATTCCATGCCGGTCTCGCCTGTCGCCGTGTCCATCGACGCGAACGAGGCCTTGCGGGCGCCGAGATGGCGGCGCACGACGCCGTTGACGTCGACCCGGGTGGTGGACAGCACGAGGCACGCGGCGAGGGAGGTCTCGCCGCCGCGCCTGCCCGCGACCACCACGCAGTTCGCCGACTGCTCCAGCAGGTCGCGGCCGTAGTGCTCCACGAAGACGGCGGTGTCGGCCCAGCGCGGGTCGGTCTCGACGTAGAGGATCCGGTCGGCGGGGACGGCGCCCTGCCAGTGCCGTACGGCGTCGGCGACGGGTGCGATCAGGTCGTCCAGGCAGTCCGGGGCCGGGGTGGCGGTGTCGAAGTCTCCGATGGGTGCGCGCATGGCCGCACGCTAACAGCCCGCGCCGCGGGGCCGTTCAGCGCACGGGCGGCACGGAGACGGCCATGACCATCTCCATCGGTACGTCGCCCTCGTTGCCGTACGTGTGCTGGGTGCTCGCCTCGAACGTGGCGCTCGCACCGGCCGCCACCAGGTGGGCCACGCCGTCGACGGTGAGGGTCAGTTCGCCGGCGGTGACGTGGACGAGTTCCACGGTGCCCACCGGATGCGGCTCGGAGGGGCTGGACTCGCCCGGCATCAGCCGCCAGTCCCACATCTCGACCGGGCCGGGTGCCTCCGTGCCCGCCAGCAGGCGGTTGTAGCTGCCGGCGTCGGTGTGCCACAGGCGTACGGCCTGGTCGGGGGCGACGATACGGACCTTGGGACCCTGTTCGTAGTCGAGCAGGGTGGTGATGCTGACGCCGAGCGCGTCGCCGATCTTGACGACGGTGCCGAGGCTGGGGTTCGTCCGGGCCTGCTCGATCTGGATGAGCATGCCGCGGCTGACTCCCGCACGGGCGGCGAGCACGTCCAGGGTGAAGCCGCGCACCGTGCGCCAGTGCTTGACGTTGCGGGCCAGGGACTGGGTCAGCAGGTCGAGGTCCGACACATCACGTCCATCGAGAGGATAGTTCACTATATGGGATGACGTAGTTCACTGTACTGAACTACGGTGGGGTGCACCCGATCATTCAGCAAACTGTACTGCGAGGCCGTCCGTGACAGCATTCTTCGCCCTCACCACCAGTCTCCTGTGGGGCCTGGCCGACTTCGGCGGCGGACTGCTGACCCGGCGTACGCCCGCGCTGACGGTCGTCGTGGTCTCCCAGTCCATCGCGGCGGCCGTCCTGGGCGCGATCGTCGTCGCGACCGGTGGCTGGGGAGAGGCCGGGCCCCGGCTGTGGTTCGCGTTCGCGGCGGGGCTGGTCGGCCCAATCGCCCTGCTCTCCTTCTACAAGGCCCTGGCGCTCGGCCCCATGGGAGTCGTCTCGCCGCTCGCCACCCTCAGCGTGGCCGTCCCGGTCGGTGTCGGCCTGGTCCTCGGCGAGCGCCCGGGGCTGCTCCAGGTCGCGGGCATCGCGGTCGCCGTCACCGGCGTCGTCCTCGCGGGCGGGCCCCAGCTGCGCGGCGCGCCGGTACAGCGGCGGACGGTTCTGCTCACCCTGGTCGCGGCGCTCGGCTTCGGCACGGTGTTCGCCCTGATCACCGAGGCCTCGACCGATGTGACCGGGCTCTTCCTCGCCCTCTTCGTGCAGCGGCTGACCAATGTCGCGGTCGGCGCGACCGCGCTCGCCGTCTCCGTCCGCCGGGGCGGCCACGGCCTGCCGGACGGCGGCTTCCCGTGGGCCTCGCTGCCCGCGCTGGCCTTCGTCGGGCTCGCGGACGTGGCCGCCAACGGCACCTACGCGATCGCCGCCCGGCTCGGCCCGGTCACCGTCGCGGCGGTGCTGGCCTCGCTGTACCCGGTGGTGACCGCGCTGGCCGCCCGCGGCTTCCTCAGCGAGCGGCTGCGCGCGATCCAGGCAGCGGGCGCGGCGCTCGCCCTGCTCGGCACACTGCTGCTGGCGACCGGCTGAACAACCGCCCCCGCTTCCAAGCCGCTCCCACTCCCACCCTGGAAACACCCTTCACCGCCGCCTCGGCTCCCACCCCGGAAACCGCCCCCGCCGCGACTCCCGCCCCGGAACCGAGCTCGGCCCCGACGCTGCCCGGGTTTCGGCTCGGCCCCCGACCCGGACTCGGCCGCGCCTCGGCTCGGCCTTCGCTCCCGACCTCGACTCGGCCGCACCTCGGCTCGGCCTTCGCCCCCGACCCCGACTCGGCCCCGCCTGAGCTCAGCCCTCGGCCCCCGCTCAACCCTGGCCCCGGCTCGGCCCCCGACCCCGACTCGGCCGCACCTAGGCTCGGCCTTCGCCCCCGACCCCGACTCGGCCCCGCCTGAGCTCAGCCCTCGGCCCCGGCTCGTCCCTGGCCGCAACGCAACCCCCGGCCGCGACTCGACCCCTGGCCTCGGCACAACCCCGACTCTGACTCGCCCCCGCCGGATTCGGCCTAGTCCCTGGCCGCGACTCGGCCCGCCGCTCACCCCCCTGGTCTCGACACAGCCCCCGGCCCTGGCTCGATCCCCGCCCTGGCTCGGCGCACGCCGCCATCGGCCCAGCCCGCGGCCTCAGCTCCGCCCCGGCACCGGCTCCACTCCGGCCCCCGGCCCCGGCCTCGCTGCGGCCCCACCGGCTTCGCCTCAGTCCCCCGCCTCGGCTCAGCCCCAGCACCGAATCGGCCCCCAACCCGGCCTCGACGCCGACCCCAACACAGCCCCAACCCCGCCTCGACCCCCGCCGGATGCGGCCCAGCCCCCAACCCCCTCTCCACCCACAACCCCGACGCAGCCCCGGCCCCAACCCCGGTCCCGGCTCAGCTCTCTGCTTCGAGTTCGGCGAGGCGGGTCACCGTGGCCTCGTCCAGTTGTGCCAGTGCCCGGAGCTGTTCCGCTGTCGTGTCGGCCGGGATCGGGACCGGGGGCGGGGTGCGCAGTGGGGGTTGCCAACCGTCCGCGGGGGTCCAGCGCCGGACGACGCGGGCCGGTGCTCCGGCCACCACGGCGTGGTCGGGCACCGCGCCGCGCACCACGGCGCCGGCCGCGACGACGACGTTCCGGCCGATCCGCGCCCCGGGCAGGATCACCGCACCGGTGCCGATCCAGCAGCCCGGGCCGATCTCCACCGGCTCCATCCGCGGCCACTGCCTGCCGATGGGCTCGTGCGGGTCGTCGTAGGAGTGGTTGGTGGACGTGACGTAGACGTACGGGCCGAAGTAGCAGTCGCGGCCGATGGTGACCGTCGTGTCCGCGATGACGTGGCTGCCGCGGCCGAGGACGACTCCGTCGCCGATGCGCAGGATCGGGTCCGGGCCTAGGTCCAGGTCCGGCATCAGGCCGGCGGTCAGCGTGACCTGCTCGGCGATGATGCAGTGGGAGCCGAGGTGGATCCAGGGTTCACCGAAGACGGTGCCGAGCGGGAAGGCGAGGCGGGTGGCTTCGCCGATCGCGCCGAACCGGTACCCCGCCGGGTGCTCGGCCGAGACGGAGCCGGCGCGCTGTATCCAGGCCCAGGCCTGGTGGACGACACGTTGCGCTGCACGGCGTCGCCGGAATGAGAACGTGTTCTTCCGCTGGGGCACGAGGTTACGTTACTAAGCGGACGCTTTCGGCGAGAGGGCCGCCTGCTGTGATCTTTGCCCCAGCCCGTGTCGTACGGTGCGGTGGACGACGACACGAGGAGAACCGTCATGACGCAGCAGGCGCTGATCGTGGGCATCGGCGGCAGGGAGCCCCAGGTCGATCCCGAGGCGTTCGTGGCCCCCACCGCCTCCGTGATCGGAGACGTCACGCTGCATGCCGGGGCCAGTGTCTGGTACGGGGCTGTCGTGCGCGGTGACGTCGAGAAGATCACCGTGGGGGCGAGCGCGAACGTGCAGGACAACGTGACGCTGCACGCCGATCCCGGGTTCCCCGTCAGCGTGGGTGAGCGGGTCTCCATCGGGCACAACGCGGTGGTGCACGGGGCGACCGTCGAGGACGACTGTCTCATCGGGATGGGGGCGACCGTGCTCAACGGTGCGGTGATCGGGGCGGGCTCGCTGGTCGCCGCACAGGCTCTGGTCCCGCAGGGAATGGTGGTGCCGGCCGGCTCACTGGTGGCGGGGGTGCCGGCGAAGGTGCGGCGGCCGCTCTCCGAGGAGGAGCGGCAGGGCGTGACCCTCAACGGCACGATGTACGCGGAGCTGGCGAAGGCACACAGGGACGTGCACAGCCAGGCATAGCCGGGCCGATCACGCCCGTCCGGCGGAGCCGCATGTCGATACCGCCCCGCGCGCCCGCGGGGCGTCTTCGCTCACCGGCCCACTCGGCGGTTCACTCGCCGGCGCCGACCGGCTCCGCCTCCTGGCCGTGCTCCTGCTGGGCCTTCTGCGCCTTGCGCTTGACCAGCAGCATCGAGGCCAGACCGACGAGGACCGCCGCCGCGAGGCCCACGTAGGAGAACTTCTTCAGCCAGCCCTCGGCGACCACGCCCACGTAGTAGATGACGGCCGTCGTGCCGCCCGCCCAGCAGATGCCGCCGAGGACGTTGGCGATCAGGAACTTCCAGTACGGCATCTGCAGGACGCCCGCGAGGGGGCCGGCGAAGATGCGCAGCAGGGCGATGAAGCGGCCGACGAACACGGCCCACATGCCCCACTTCTCGAAGGACCGCTCGGCGGTGGCCACATGGCCCTCGCTGAAGTGTCTCGGGAACTTGCCGCCCAGCCAGGCCAGCAGCGGGCGGCCGCCCTTGCGGCCGATCGCGTAGCCGATGGAGTCGCCGATCACCGCTCCGGCGGTCGCGCACGCGCCGAGGACGACGGGGTTGACGCCGGAGTGCTGGGAGGACAGCAGCGCCGCCGAGACCAGGACGATCTCGCCCGGCAGCGGGATGCCGAGGCTCTCGACGCCGATCACCAGCGCGACCATGACATAGACGGCGACCGCGGGCACCGAGTCGAGCCATTCCTGCACGTGCACCGCGGGTTCCTCCCCTGTCGCCGACCTGTGGCTGCCGGACACCGCATGCAAAGAGCGTCCCAAGGGAAGGCTACCTGGTCGGCGGTGAGCGGCGGTTAAGCACAGGCCTCCCCGGCCGTTCCCGGCGGCTCCCCGGCGGCACCTTCCCGCCCTCGGCCCTTGGGCTCACGGACACCCCGGTGTCACACAGGCAGGGAAAACTCCCGCGGTATCGCCCGACCCGCCTCCCCCAGGTCCCCGCCCGGGACCCGCCGCGGAAGGACGACGTCCCCGTGCCCTCACCGTCCCCGCTCTCCCTCCCGCTCCCGCCCTCCGCTCCGCCCGCCCCCCTCGCCGGAGAAATCCCCGGTCACCTCCCGGAGGCGACGCCCGCGCCCCGGCCGTCGTCCTTCCTGGCGGGCCGCTCCGTACGGCTCGTCCTGTGCCTCGCGCCGCTGCTGCTGGCGGGCGGCTGGGCGGTGGCCAACCGGCCCGTGGTGTACGAGGGGGTCCGGCGGCTCGTCGCCGCCGATCCCTGGTGGCTGCTGGCCGGCGGCGGTTTCACCTGCCTGAACTGGGTGGCCGCCACGTGTGTCCGGCAGGGCGCGCTGCCCGACCGGGTCCCGGCGGGGCAGTTGCTGGCCTCGCAGTTCGCCGCCGGTGCCGCCAACCACGCGCTGCCCGCCGGACTCGGCGCCCATGCCGTCACCGTGCGCTTCCTGCGGGCGCGCGGTGTGCCGCTGGAGCGGGCGACCGCGTCGATCGGGCTGTACTCGCTGGCGAAGTCCGCCGCCAAGACGGTCGTGCTGGTCGTCCTGCTCGCGGTGTCGCCGGCCTGGCGGCGCCTCGGCGAGCTGGTCCCGGACGGGCGGCTACTGGTCCCGCTCGCCGCGGTCGCGGGCGGTGTCCTCGCGGTCGCCGGGGTGCTGCTGACCGTCGTACGGCCGTTGCGGCGGCCCGTGACCGGACTGCTGCGCTCCGCCCTCGCCGATGCGCGGGAGGTGCACACGCGGCCCTGCCGGGTGGCCGCCCTGTGGGGCGGGGCGGTCGCGATGCCGCTGCTGCAGGGGGCCACCCTCGTCTGTGTCGGAGCCTCGCTCGGGCTGCACATGCCGTGGCAGCAGGTGGTGCTCGCCTACCTCGCGGCCGGTACGGCCGTCGGCGCGGTCCCGGCGCCCGGCGGGTTCGCGGTCGACGCGGCGCTGGCCTGGACGCTGATCGCCTTCGGCGCCGCACCGGCCGTGGCCACCGCGACCGTCATCGGGTACCGGGTGCTGACCGACTGGGTGCCGCTGGTGCCGGGCGCCCTGACGTTCTCGGCGTTGATCCGCGCCAGGATCCTGTGAGCGCGCGTCACGTACCGGTCAGTCACGGCGGGCCACCAGACGGTAGGCGTTCGAGACGCCGAGACGGTGGGAGAGGGGGCGTACCGCGAAGCGGTCGAGGAGCGTGGCGGTGACGAGCGCGGGCACGCCCGCGAGGAGAAGGGCGGTGCGCGCGGCGCGGCGCAGACCGCCGGGGGGCTCGGGAAGCCAGGGCGCGTCCTCGCGCGGCGCCGCGTGGTCGAGGGCCAGCCAGACGGCGGCGAGCAGGTCGACCGGATCGTGCGGTTCGGCGTGCTGCTCCGCGACCACCGTGAAGCCCAGTTCGGTCAGCCGCCGCCGGAGGTTGGCGACGGGCATGAAGTGCAGGTGCTGCGGCTGGAGCCAGGGGAGCCACCAGCGGCCGAGCAGCCGGGCGTAGCGGCTCTCGGGGTCCGGCACCTCGATGAGGAGGTGGCCGCCGGGGCGTACGGTCTCGTGGGCGGCGCGCAGCTCGCGGTCGGGGTCGGTGCTGTGCTCCAGGTAGTGGAACATGCTCACGACGTCGTAGCGGTCGGCGAGTTCGGGGGCGAGGGCCGGGAAGGCGCCGCGGTAGGCGTGGTCCACACGGCCCTCGCGGGCGGCGAGTTCGACGCCGTCGGTGAAGTCGAGGCCGTCGAAGGAGGTGCCGGGCAGGACGGTGCGGGCGGCGGCGCAGAAGTGGCCGTGGCCGGTGCCGACGTCCAGCCAGGTCTTCGGGGCCGGGTCGTACGGCAGCATGGCCTCGGCACGGCTGCGGTACATGGCGGTGCGGCCGCCGAAGGTGCCGCTCATGCGCTGCTCGCCGAGGCCGTCGTAGAAGTCCCGGTAGTAGAACTCCAGGCCCTCCTCGGTCAGTCGGGGGTTCTGGAAGACGTGGCCGCAGTCGGCGCAGCGGTCGAGGGTGAACCGGCCGGGCTTGTGCTGGAGCAGGTCGGTGGTGCGCAGGCGGGGGGCGAGCCGGGCCGAGCCGCACCAGGGGCAGTCGGCGCGCAGCGCCGTGAAGAAGCGGTCCGGGCCGGCGGCCAGGTCCCGCTGGTAGGCGGGGCGCAGGGCGGCGATGCGCGCCCGCTTCTCGCCCTTCTCGGTCTTCTCGCCCTTGGCGCTCTTGTCGCGCTTGTCGCTCTTGTCGTCGGTCATCGGCTCTCCGCTTCGACGTCTGCGCGGGATGCGTGGTCTGCGAGGTGTTCGAGGTGGGCCGCGGCGACCCGGGCGCCGCCCGCCGCGCGGAACGCGGTGCTGATGCGGGTCGCGGCGGCCCGGTGGGCCGGGTCGGTGAGGACGGTGTCGAGGGCCGCGCCCAGCCGGTCCGCGCGGACCCGGCCGAAGCGGACCCGGACCCCGGCCCCCGCGTCCACGACCTGCCCGGCGATCACGGGCTGGTCGTCGCGGATGGGGGCGACGACGAGCGGGACGCCGTGCCACAGCGCCTCGCAGACGGTGTTGTGGCCCGCGTGGCAGACGACCGCGTCCATCCGTTCCAGCAACGGGAGTTGGGGCACGGACGAGAGGGCCAGGACATCCTTGTCGCCGGGCGGCACGGGCAGGACACCGCCGGGATCGGCGATCACCGCCTGCACCCGGTCGGCGCGTTCGCGCAGCGCGGTCAGGCACTCGGCGAGGAACCGGTCGCCCGCGTCGGCGTTCGCCGTGCCGAGGGTCACCAGGACCTTCGACCGGTCCGGGGTGAGCCGCTCCCAGGGGAAGCCGGGCCCGGCCGGGCGCCCGCTGATCGACGGGCCGACGTACCGGATGTGCGGGGCCAACGGCGCCTGGGGTCCGATGAGTTCGGGGGTGCTGAAGATCAGCAGGAGGTGGGGTGAGAAGCGCGGGTCGGCGGTGCCGGCCCCTTCGCCGATCCGGGTCCGCAGCTCGGCCAGGCTCCGGTGCAGCCACTCGGCGACCTTGGGCAGGCCGTCGTACGCGCCGCTGAACTCGGCCGACGTGGTGGCGGAGGTGGCCCACGGCAGCCCGCACCGCTCGGCGACCAGGGCGCCGGCGAAGGCCTGCTGGTCGGCCACGACGACATCGGGGCGGAACTGCCGGACCGCCGCCCGGACACCCGGGGCCATGGCGTCGGCGAGCGGGAGCAGATACCGCTCCCACAGGAACTTCAGCGCCTCCGCGCCCCGCAGCTCCGGCGGTCGTACGGCCCCGTCGGCCCCCGGCACCGGCCCCGTGCACCCGTGCACCTCGGCGTCCGCGCCCGCGAGCCGCCGCACCAGCGCGGGGTCGGCGCACGCCCAGGCGACCCGGTGCCCGCGTGCGGCCAGACGGGCGGCGACGCCGACGGCCGGGTTGATGTGACCGGTCAGCGGCGGTACGACGAAGAGGAAGGCGCTCACCGGACCGCCGCTCCCGCGTGGATCAGGTCCAGGATGTGCCCGCCGACCACCGCCGGTGCCTCGACCAGCACGGAGTGCTCGTGTCCGGGCAGCACGACCGCGCGGAAGTCGGTCAGCAGCGCCCGCTTCAGCGGCACGAGGTCGACGAGGTCCGACTCTCCGCCGTACACCCCGAGGACCGGGCAGTGTACGGCCCTGATCGCGTCCTCCGTGAGCACCCGGCTGGCCGGGATGTCCCGGCCGAGGGTGGTCTCGCGGGCGAGCCGGGCCGCGCCCTTGGCCAGGCGGGCGGTGTTGTGGCCCCGGTTGGCGGTGATCCAGGCGATGGCGTCGGGCTCGTCGTGCGCGAGGTGGGTGACGACCCGGTCCAGGATGGCGCCGAGTTTCGTCGCCCAGGCGGCGGTCGCCGGCTCGGACTCGATCAGCGTCAGGCTGAGCGCGCGCTCGGGGTGGCGGGCCGCGTAGCCGAAGGCGATGGTGCCGCCGTAGGAGTTGCCGACGAGGTGGACGGGGCCGGTGACGGCCAGCCGGCCGAGGAGGGCCTCCAGGTCGTCGATGTTGTGGTCGAGGGTGTAGCCCGCGGGCGGGCGCTCGCTGCGGCCGTGTCCGCGCAGGTCGTACATGACCACGTCGAGCCCGGCCGCCGCGAAGCCGGGGGCGACGGTGAAGTAGTAGCTGGCCAGGCTGTCGGTGAGCAGCCCGTGCACCAGGACCACCGTGGCGCGCGGGGACCGGTCGTCCGCCGGCCCCATGCGCTGGACGTGCAGCCGGATCCCGCCGGCGTCGACCATCGCCACGGCTCAGCCCGCCTGCGCGGTCTTCAGGCTCCACACCACATACTCCACCAGCCGGCCCACGGTCAGCTCGATGATCTCGTCGAACTCCATGCCGGCCAGGAACGCGGCCAGGTTGACCCGCTGTCCGTACCGCTCCTCCAGCAGGCCGGCCAGGGTGACCAGGTCGATGCTCTCCAGTTCCAGGTCGCGGTTGAAGGTGGTGGACATCCCGATCTCGGCGTCGTCGTCGCCGTACTCCGCGAGCACCGTGCGGAGCATGTCGCGGACGTCGGCGAGGACGGCGTCGGCCGTGGGTGCGATGTCGGTCGTGGGCTGCGCCGGGGCCGGCTGGGTGGGGTTCATCGGGGGTCACTCCTCGGCTGCGTCGTCATCGTGGGGTGTGCGTCGTCGGTGCCGGGGCCGGTGGTCCAGGCCACCACGTAGGACCGTGCGGGCAGCGCCGGTGGATTGCCCACCGGCGCGCAGTGCACGGTGTAGGCGCGCTCCAGGCGGCCCGAGACGACCAGTCGGCTGCCGTCCGGGGTGGCCTCCAGCACCGCGAAGTCCCGTGGCCGGCCGCCGAATCCGACGCCCTCGGCCTTGGCGACCGCCTCCTTGGCGGCCCAGAAGCGGGTGAACCACAGATCCTGGGGGTCGGGGCCGTCCGCCGACAGGGCTTCCAGCAGCCGCAGTTCGGCCGGGGCGAGGGCGGTGGCCAGGGTCGCGGGGTCACGCGCGGTGACCTCTTCGATGTCGATGCCGGGGCCGGGCCCCGGGCCGTGCGGCCGTACGATCGCCACGCCCGCCTCACCCCGGTGCGCGAGCGAGACGTCCAGCGGGGGCAGGGTGCGGCCGTGCACCCCGGTGACGTACGGCCGCCCCAACTCGTCGTTCCGAACCAGGAGTTCGGCCGGGAAGACGGGGCCCTCGCCGTGCTGCCAGAGCCACTGCCGTACGGCGTCCTTGGCCGCGATCCGGCCGAGCAGCCACTGGCGGCGGCCGCGAGGCGGGCGGGCGGCGTACGCGGCGCGTTCGGCCGTGCCCAGCGAGTTGCGCATGATCAGCTCGCGGGAGGCGAGGTCGGGCCAGCGCTCGTGCACCAGCACCCAGCCGCCGGGGCGGGCCGTGGACAGGGTGTGGCGCTCGGGGAAGCGCTCGACGGGCCGGGTCGTGGGGTCGTTGTCGAAGCGGCGGTCCTGCCAGCCGGTGACCACGGCCCACACCCGGCCGCCGGCCGTCAACTCGGCGTCCGCCTCCAGGAGGGTGTCCGTCAGGGTCGTGATCCGCAGGCGGCAGCCGACCTCGGTGCCGGGGGCCGGATGCGGACCGTGGAACCTCAACTCCCCTATCTGCACCGGGAAGACGACGGTCCGCTCCGTGCGGGTGGCCATGATCCAGTAGCCGAGGAGCTGGCCCACGTTGTCCAGCAGGGCGCCGGGCGCGGCGGGTGTGGTGATCACTCCGCGGATGTGCCGTTCGCCGATCGCGGTGAGGTCGGTGAGGCCCTGGAAGCCGGGACCGTGGAACATCCAGCGCTCCCGGTACAGCTGGGCGGCGGTGTGCTCGGGGCGGCGCTCCGCGGCCTCCGGGAGCGGGCCCGGCGGGGGCGGTGCGGGATGGTGCGGGGCGAGTTCGACGACGGCGCGGGCCGTGGGGCCGAAGGCGACGGTGACCCGGTCCGGGCGGTCGGCCGACGGGGTGACGGTGACCGGGACGTCGACCGGGGGTGTCGCGGTGAGCCAGCGGTCGAAGCGGGCCCCGTGCACGGCGACCGCCCGCAGTCCGGGGGCGGCGGCCTCCGCCGCGTCCATCATGTGCCGCACGATCGTGGTGGCGGGCACCACCGGCCAACGGTCCTCCGCGTCCGGCCAGTCGGGGCGCTGCGGGAAGAAGCAGTGGTCCAGGAGGTGGGGCATGGTCCGGGGCGAGACGTGGACCGTGGTGGTCGTCGCGGCCGGCCGGGCGAGGGTGGGTACGGCGGTGGGCCGGCGGCGGCCCGCGGCGATCAGCGCGGCCGCCGTGTCGGCGGTGTCCCGGAGCAGGGCGGTCAGCTCGGCGGCGGCCGGGATGCGGGTGGCCAGGCCGTCCAGCTCGTCGAGGCCGGAGCGGGCCGGGCCCGGGTGCGCGGCGGGGCGCAGTGCGGCGCGCACCGCGTCGAGTTCCGCTCCGGCCAGCGAGACGAGGGCGCCGGAGAGGTCCAGGCGGACGGGTGGGCGGCGCCGCGAGGTCACCGCCTGCGTGTCACGGGGTGGCAGCGCGGGCGCCACGGACGCGCCGGCCGCCCACAACGCGGTTGCCACGCGGCGGAGTTGGGACATACCGCTGTGCTGGGGGGCGTTGGCGGCGACGGCCAGGTGGTCGCGGTCGCCGAGGGTGTCGTCGATGAGGGAGGTGAGCCGGCCGGGTCCGGTCTGGACGAAGACGCGGTGCCCGGCGGCGTACAGGGCCTCGGTCAGCTCGCGGAAGCGGACGGGTTCCAGCAGATGCCGGACGAACAGCGCGCGTACCTCCGCCGGGTCCTGCGGGAAGGGTGCCGCGGTCGTCCCGGACCACACCGGCACGGTCGGCGGATGGAGCCGGAAGCGGCCGGCGGCCTCCTTGATGGGGGCGAGGTACGGTTCGAGCATCGGGGTGTGGAAGCCGGAGCGGAACGGCAGCACCTGGCAGATCACGCCCCGGGCGCGCAGGGACTTCACGAACGCGTCGACGGCCGCGCCGGGTCCGCACACCATGGACTGGCGGGGCGCGTTGTCGTGGGAGAGCACGATCCCGGAGTCCGGCCAGCGGTCGGCGAGCGCGGCGCGGACGTGCCCGGCGGAGGTGCCGAGGGCGGCGAAGGCGAGGCCGGGGACGGTGACCGAGTCGGGGTCGAACCCGGCCATGAACGCGTCGACCTCGGCGGCCGAGTAGAGCCCGGCCGCCGCCATGGCCGTCCACTCGCCGACGCTGTGTCCGGCGACCGCGTCCGGTGCGACGCCGATGTGGCGCAGCGCCCGGTCCAGCAGGCGGCCCACGCCGACGACGCCGAAGCCGTGCCGTCCGACGTCGCCGACCTCGACGTCCGTGGCGGGCAGCGGGGGCAGGCCGAAGTGGGCCGCGATGTCGTCGGTGCGCGGCGTGAAGTCCCCTTCCAGACCGGGGAAGACGAAGGCGAGCCCGCCCCCGCCCGCGCCCGCGCCGAGCAGCGGGCCCGGCCGGAACCACACGTCCCCGCGCCCCTGCCACGCACGCCCCTTGGCCACCGCCCGACGGGCCAGCCCGAGCCGCTTGGCGTTCGGCCCCACGATCCCGAGCCGCACGGGTCCGGCACCGGTGTGCGAGCGCGTGGGGTCGAGCCCTGCGGCGAGCACGACGGAGTCGTCGGCGTCGAGCAGCGCACCGAGCTCCGCCACGGTGCCGGCGGCCAGGAACAGCACGGGCTCGGGCTCGGCGACGTGGTCGGCGGCCGGAGTGGGGGCGGACGCGGGGACACGGGCGGCAGTCGGTCTGGACGCAGGCGCGGGCACGCGAGCGGCCACCGGGCTGGAGGCGGGCTCAGGGACACGGGCAGCGGCCGAGCTGGAAGCAGGCGCGGGCACGCGATCGCCGACCGAGCTGGACGCAGGCGCGGGCACGCGATCGCCGACCGAGCTGGAGGCGGGCGCAGGCACACGGGCGCCGCCAAAGCTGGAAGCGGGCGCAGGGACACGGGCGGCGACCGGGCTGGAAGCAGACGCGGGCACGCGATCGCCGACCGAGCTGGAAGCAGACGCGGGCACGCGATCGCCGGCCGAGCTGGAAGCAGGCGCGGGCACGCGGTCGCCGACCGGGCTGGAGGCGGGCGCGGGGACGGGGGCGGTGGTGGCTGGAGTGGCGGAGCCGATGACGTGGGTGGCGGCTTCGGATGGGGTAAGTCCCGGCGTTCGCACGGTGGTTGCGGCCGGAGTCGGGGCGGCGGGCTGGGTGGCAGCCGGGACGCGGGCAGGTTCGGTGGCGCGGGCTGCAGCGGTTTCTCGGGCGTGGCCGGGGACCTCGGCGGTGGTTGCCGCGGGGATCCGGTCGGTGGTTCGGGGTGGGGTGGGGTGCGGGGGTGGGGGTGAGGGGGTGCCGGGGGGCTCCTCCAGGACCACGTGGGCGTTGATGCCGCCGAACCCGAAGGCGTTGACAGCGGCCCGGCGCACCGCTCCGCGGGCGTCGTTCTCCCAGGGCTGGGAGACCTCCAGGGCGCGGAAGCGGGTGGCGGCGAGGGCGGGATGCGGGTCCTCGCAGTGGAGGGTGGGCAGCAGGGTGCGGTGGTGCAGCGCGAGGGCCGCCTTGACCAGGCCCGCCACTCCGGCGGCGGGCATGGTGTGACCGATCATCGACTTCACGGAGCCGAGGACCGGGCGCAGGCCGTCGGGGCCGGGCACCGGTGCCCCGAACACCTCGGCCAGGGTGGCGAGTTCGGCCGTGTCCCCGGCGGGGGTGGCAGTGCCGTGCGCCTCCAGCAGGCCGAGGGAGTCCGGTGCTGCGGGGTCGAGTCCCGCGGCCTGCCAGGCCTGCCGTACGGCGCGGGCCTGTCCGCCCGGGTCGGGGTTGACCAGGCCCGACGTACGGCCGTCGCTGGCCACGCCCGTGCCCCGGATCACCGCGTACACACGGTCGCCCGCGCGCTCGGCGTCCGCGAGCCGTTTCAGTACGACGACGCCGGTGCCCTCCCCGATGAGGATGCCGTCCGCGTGGCGGTGGAAGGGGCGGATGCGCTCGGTCGGGGACAAGGCGCGCAGTTGGGAGAAGACGCTCCAGAGGGTGATGTCGTGGCAGTGGTGCACTCCCCCGGCCAGCATCATGTCGCAGCGCCCGGTGGCCAGTTCGGTGACCGCCTGGTCCACGGCGACCAGCGAGGAGGCGCAGGCGGCGTCCACCGTGTAGGCGGGGCCGCGCAGGTCGAGCCGGTTGGCGATGCGGGAGGCGGCGAGGTTGGGGACGAGGCCGATCGCCGACTCGGGGCTGTCGGGACCGAGCCGTTCGGTGAACGCCGTGCGGATCCGGTCGAGTTGGGCGGAGTCGAGGTCCGGCAGCAACTCGCCCAGGGTTCGCACGAGTTGGCCAACCGTCCGGACCCGCTGGTCGAGCCGGACCAGGCCCGGGGTGAGATAGCCGCCGCGGCCCAGCGCCACCCCGATCCGGTGCCGTTCGGGGAGCCGGTCCGTACCGCCCGCGTCGGCGAGCGCGGCGGCGGCCACGTCGAGGGCGATCAGCTGGTCGGGCTCGGTGCCGGACACCGAGGCGGGCATGATGCCGTAGCGCGTGACCTCGACCTCGGCCAGGCCGTCCACGAATCCACCGCGCCGGCAGTACACCTGGTCGGCGACGGCGGGCCCGGCGGCCGTTCCGGGCCGGTAGTAGTCGGCGTCCCAGCGCTCCGCGGGGACCTCGCCGATCGCGTCGACGCCGTCGCGCAGATTGCGCCAGTACGCGTCCAGGCCGGGGGCGCCGGGCAGGAGCACCGCCATTCCGACGATGGCGACGGGTGCGTGACGTTGACGTTCCGTCATGTCACCAGCCCGACGCGGTGTGGACGACGGCACGGGCCGCCGGATCGCCCCAGGCGAGTTCCCGGAGCAGGGCCGCCGTGCCCTCGTCCGGGTCGATCAGTTCGACCCCTCGCCGGGCGTACTCCCGGCCGAGTTCCGCCCCGACCATCCCGGTGTGCGTGCCGGACGGCGCCCAGGGTCCCCAGTGGACGGTCAGCGCGCGGTTGCCGGTGCGGTCGGCCCAGTCCGCGCCGAGCGCCTCCAGCGCGTCGTTGGCGGCGGCGTAGTCGGCCTGGCCGCGGTTGCCGAGCACGGCGGCGATGCTGCCGAACAGCACCGTGAACGCCGGTGCGGCGGGCAGGTCGTCCAGAGCGGCGAACAGCGCGGCGGCCCCGGCCGTCTTCGTGCCGTAGACCCGCTGGAAGGACTCGGGGGTCTTGTCGGCGATCAGCCGGTCCTCGATGATCCCGGCGGCGAAGACGACGCCGTCGAGTCTGCCGTGTTCGGCGTGGATCTCCTTGACCGCCTGGAGGACGGCGTCCCGCTCGCGGAAGTCGACCGCGCGGTATCGTGCCTCGCTGCCGAGTGCGCCGAGTTCGGCGAGGGTGGTGGCGATCTCCCGCTGGGCGAGGAGCAGTTCGGCGGTCCTGTTGATCTCGGCGGGCTTCGGCGCCCCGGGTCCGGCGGCGAGCGCCGCCCGCAGCTCGACAGGGGTGCGGGCGGCGGCGGTGCGCGGGTCCTCGGGTGCGGTGGGCGCGGGGGTGCGGCCCAGCAGTTCGACGCGGCAGCGGCAGGCACGGGCGAGTGTGGCCGCGAACCGGGCGGTGATGCCCCGGGCGCCCCCGGCCAGCAGGACGACGGAGTCCCGGTCGAGCCCGAGCGCGGCCGCCTCGGCGGCGCCGTCGGCGGCGGGCCCGGCCCCGGTCGTGCCGAGCAGTCCGAGGGGCGCGGGCACGAGTTCCAGACCCTGGCGGGCACCGGCCGCCGTACGCAGGACGACGGGGGCGGCGGTCTTGGGGGCGCGCAGTTCGGCGAGCACGGCGTCGGCGACGGCCGCCGGTGCGGTGTCCGGTACGGCCACGACCCTGGTGAGCAGGTCGGGGTACTCGCGGCCGATGGTGCGGAACAGCCCGTCCAGCCCGGCCGCCCGCACCGCCGCCCGCTCGGCGGACCGCACGGCGAGCAGCGCGCGCGGGCCGCACGCCAGCGCCGCCCGGAGCGCCGGGAAGGCGTCCGGCAGCGCCGGGAGCTCGGGGCCGGGCAGCGCGCCCAGGTACACGACACCGTCGACGGGACCGTCGGCGGCGGCGAGGAGGCGACCGCCGTCGAGGGCCACCGGCTCGGCTCCGGCCCCGGCGAGCCGCGCCGCGACCTCGGCCGCCACCGCTTCGCCGCCGCCGAGCAGGACGAACCGCCGGCCGGCCGGGTCGAGGCCCGCCGGGCCGGCCTCCGGGAGGGGCACGGGCCGCAGCTCACAGCGCCGGGGTGGTACACCGGCGGCCAGAGGCGTTTCCGGGACCGGTGGCACGGCCGCGGCCGACGTGTGCTCCGCGCGCGGGGTGTCCGGGGTCGGCACACCGGAGTACGACGTGTCCGGCCGGTTCCCGACCGGCTCACCCCCGCCCCCGCCATCGTCCCCGGGGCCCGCTCCGGCCCGTGCCGTCAGCCACCCCGTCACCGCCGCCGCCGTACGTGCCTTCGCGAGTTCCTCCAGTTCGGCGTCGTCCAGGACGGCGGCGCCGCCCGCGATGCCCAGGCGCTTGGCGAGTTCGCCCGCTATCTCGGCCCGCTTGATGGAGTCGATGCTCAGGTCCGCCTCCAGATCGAGGTCGGGTTCGATCATGTCGACGGGATAGCCGGTACGTTCGCTGATGATCTCCAGGACGATCCGGGCCACGTCGTCCGTCGGCACGCCATCGGCCGACTCCGGTATCAACTGCCCCTTGGCCGAGGGAAGTTCGTGGCTCTCGTGCTGGACCGGCGGAACGGACAGGGCCGGCTGTGCGGACAGGGCCGGCTGTGCGGACAGCGCGGGCGGTGCGGGCCGGGCGGGCGTCTGTGGGGTGGCGCCGGGCGTGGCTCCGAAGTAGGTGAGCAGCACATCGCGCTGGGCGGCGATCATCTCCCGGCTGGTGCGCAGGAACTCCGAGATCAACGCGTCCCGGTCGGCCGGGGTGGCATGCGGCTGGTCGGTGGTCACGGTCGTCTCCACGACTCGTCGGGCCGGTGCGAGGGCACCGGGCAGGAGGGCTCCGTCGGCGGTGCGGACGAGGTGCCCGTCGACCGTCCAGCCGGGCCGTTTCGGCGCCGGGGCGCGCAGCGCGTCGACGGCGTCGCGGCCCCGCAGCAGCCAGGCCGTGCGCACCGGCCGGCCGGCGACGGCGAGCCGGGCGAGTGCGTCGAGCCAGCCGCGCAGGCCGCTGTCGGCCGTCGGTTCGCAGGCGACCGTGCGGTGCGGCCGGTCGCCGAGGATCTGGCCGACCAGCCGGGTGAGCACGGTGCCGGGCCCCGCCTCGACGAAGAGCCGCGCGCCCGCCTCGTACATCGCCTCGATCTGGGCGGCGAAGTCGACCGGGGAACCGATCTGGGCGGCGAGCTCGGCGCGCACCGCGTCGGGGTCGGCGGGGTAGGGCGCGGCGGTGCGGTTGGCGAAGACGGGGAACTCGGGCGCCCGTACCGGCTTTTCCGCGAGCACCTTCGCGAAGCGCTCGCCCGCCGCGGCCACGAGCGGGCTGTGGAAGGCGCAGGCCACGGGGATGCGCCGGGCCCCGAGCCCAGCCGCTCGCAGCAGTCGTACGGCGGTCTCGACGTCCGGCGTCGGTCCCGAAATCACCGTCTGCTCCGGAGAGTTGGCGTTGGCCACGACGACCGACGCAGGCGCCCCCGAGGTGCGCAGGGCGGCACCGACGGTCTCGGCCCCGGCGCCGACGGCGGCCATGGTGCCGGGGTCGTCACCGGCCGCCGCCAGGATCGCGGCTGCGCGTTCGCCGCTCAGTTCCAGCAAGGTCTCCGGGTCGAGGGCGCCGGCCGCGGCGAGGGCGGCCAGCTCGCCGTAGCTGTGGCCGGCGGCCTGGTCGGGTTGGACGTTCGCACAGATGAGGAAGGCGTGGGCGGCGAGACCCGCGATGCCGAGGGCGGGCTGCGCGGCCCGGGTGTCGGTGAGGGCGGCCCGGTGCCGCTCCCGGGCGGTGTCGTCGAAGGCGGCCGGCGGGTGGACGGTGTCGGCGTGGGCGCGGCCGACGTGCAGGAAGTGACGCAACTCGGGGAGGGTGACGAGGAGTTCGGCCAGCATGCCGGTGCGCTGGCTGCCCTGCCCGGGGAAGAGGAACGCGACCTGGCCGTCGAGCGCGTCCGGGCCCTCGTGCGGGTCGGTGCCCTGCGACGGGGGCGCCACGTGGATCCCGGCGGCCGGATCGTGCTCGCCGGCGAGGACCCGCCGCAGTTGCCCGGTCAGGTCGTCGACGTCCCGGGCCACGACCGCGGCCCGTACCGGTTCGTGCGTGGTGTCGGCGCGCCGGGCGGCGGCGAGGGCGAGGTCCCGCAGCCGCCAGGGCCGGCCGTCGGCCTCGGCGGCGCGGAGGATCTCCGCCACCGTGCGGTGGGCCGCCGCCGTGTCCCGGCCCCGGAACAGGAACAGCTCGCACGGCCAGGCGTCCAGGCTCTGCGCAGGCGCCGCGGCGTCGGCGTGCGCGGCCAGCACCGCGTGGAAGTTGGTGCCGCCGAACCCGAACGCGCTGACCCCGGCGACGCGCCGCGCGGGCGGCTCCGTCCAGGGGCGGGCCCGGGTGTGGAAGACGAAGGGGCTGTCGTCCTGCGTCCAGGCCGGGTTGGGCCGCTCCAGGTGCAGGGTGGGCGGGGTGATGCCGGTGTGGAGGGCGAGGGCGGCCTTGATCAGCCCGGCGAGTCCGGCGGCGCACTTGGTGTGCCCGATCTGGGACTTGACCGAGCCGAGCGCGCAACTGCCCGTGCCCGCACCGGCTTCGGCGAACACCTCGCTCAGCACGATGAGTTCGGTGCGGTCGCCCACGACGGTCCCCGTGCCGTGCGCCTCGACCAGGCCGACGTCCGCCGGTGAGACGCCCGCGTTGCGGTAGGCCCGCTCCAGGGCGGTCCGCTGGCCTTCGGGCCGGGGTGCGGTCAGGCCGAGGGAGCGGCCGTCGCTGGCGGAGCCGAGGCCCTTGACCACGCCGTAGATCCGGTCGCCGGCGCGTTCGGCGTCCGCGAGCCGCTTGAGGACCAGGCAGGCCGCGCCCTCACCGAGGGCGATGCCGTCGGCCGAGGCGTCGAAGGCCCGGGAGCGGCCGGTCGGGGAGAGCGCGTGGACGGAGGAGAACAGGACGTAGTCGTTGATGCCGTTGTGCAGGTCCGCGCCGCCGCACAGCACCAGGTCGCTGGTGCCGGAGACGAGTTCCTTGCAGGCCACGTCGAGGGCGGCGAGCGAGGAGGCGCAGGCGGCGTCGACGGTGAAGTTGGCGCCGCCGAGGTCGAGGCGGTTGGCGATCCGGCCGGAGATGACGTTGGCCAGCATGCCGGGGAAGGAGTCCTCGGTCAGCCGGGGCAACTGCTCCTCGATGCCGTCGGGGACCCGGCCGTAGTACGCGGGCAGGACGGCGCGCAGGGTGACGGCGTTGGACAGGTCGCTGCCCGCCTCGGCGCCGAAGACGACCGAGGTCCGCGCGCGGTCGAACGCCCGCCCCCGCTCGCCGTACCCGGCGTCCTCCAGCGCCCGGCGGGCCGCCTCCAGGGACAGCAGCTGGACGGGTTCGATGCTGCCGAGGGAGGCGGGCGGGATGCCGTAGCTCAGCGGGTCGAAGGGGATACGGGGCAGGAAGCCGCCCCACTTCGACGCCGTGCTGCCGGCCGCGTGGTGCACGGCGGGGTCCCAGCGGTCGGGCGGAACCTCGGTGACGGCGTCGTGTCCGGCGACGACGTTGGCCCAGAAGGAGGCGAGGTCGGGGGCCTGCGGGAACATGCAGGCCATGCCGACGATCGCGATGTCGAGCGGGGCGGGCGGGGCCGGCTCCTGCGCGGCCCGCGGATCCGGGTGCCCGGCGCGCCGGGTCAGGAAGTCGGCGGCGCCGTCGGTCACCGACCGGTGCAGCTCGGCGACGGTGGTGGTCGCCGAGCGCAGGACGGCGACCTCGCCCGCCATGAACATCCCGTCGGTCAGCTGCCGTTGCTCGTCGACGGCCGCCAACTGCCCGTCGGTGCGCCGCTCGACACCCTTGCTGGCGATGCGCAGCCGGCCGACGTTGAGACGTTCCAGTCCCTCCCAGACCTCGCGGTCGGTCAGCCCCTGCGCCCGCAGGGCGGCCTCCCGGTCCGGGTAGTCGCCGGTGAAGGGGCTCGGCACACAGCGGGTCGCGTGGCCGGGCGCGGTCCGGAGCAGGGCGGTCGTGGTGGCGCAGAGCACCTGCCGCTGGAACAGGGGCCGGATCGCGCCGTGTGCCACCGCCTCCTGCGTGAACAGGTAGGCGGTGCCCATGAGGAGGCCGACGGCGGCGCCCCGGGCGGTGAGCGGCGCGGCCAGGGCGGCGACCATCGCGGCCGACCGCTCGTCGTGGATCCCGCCCGCGAAGAAGACCTCCACCTGCCGGGCGGCCTCCTCACCTGCACTCGCCACGTACTCATCGAGTACGCCGAGTTGGGCCTCCCACAGCGGGAACGACGCCCGGGGCCCCACATGCCCGCCGCACTCGGCCCCCTCGAACACGAACCTGCGGGCCCCTGCCTCCAGGAACTGCCGCAGCAGCCCCGGCGAGGGCACGTGCAGGAAGGTCCGGATCCCGGCCCGCTCCAGCACCTCGGCCTGGGCGGGGCGGCCGCCCGCGATGACCGCGTGCGTGGGCCGCAGCTCCCGTACGGCGTCCAGCTGGGCGTTCCTGATCTCCTCCGGCGCGAAACCGAGAACACCCACACCCCAGGGCCGGCCGTCCAGCACGGCCCGCGCCTCGGTCAGCATCGCCCGGGTCCGCGCACCGTCCGCGAGGGCCAACGCCAGGAACGGCAGCGCACCGCCCTCGGCAACGGCGGCGGCGAAACCGGCCTGGTCACTGACCCGTGTCATGGGCCCCTGAGCCAACGGCAACCGCGTCCCGAGCGCCCGACTCATGGCAGACCCGGGCCGCAGGGCGACGGCCGGTGCGGCGTCGGCTGGGGCGGGGGGTCGGGTGTGGGGCGGGGTGGGTGGTGTGTCGGGTGGGGCGGAGGTTCGCGTAACGGCTGGGGCGGGGGGTGCCGGGGCGGGGGGTCCCGGGAGGAGCCGGGCGTGAGGTGCCGTGGCGGCCGAGGCGGAAGTTCCTGAAGCGGCCGGAGCGAGGGATCCCCCGGCGACCGGGGCGCGAGGTGCCGTAGCGGCCGAGGCGCAGGCTCCTGAAGCGACCGGAGGGTGGGGTGCCGTAACGGCCGGGGCGGGGGTTCGCGTGTCGGCCAGGACGTGGGGTGCCGTGACGAGCTGGGTGGAGGTTCCCGGATCGGCCAAGGCGGAGGTTCCCATGTCGGCCGGGGCGTGAGGTGCCGTGGCGGCCGAGGCGGAAGTTCCTGAAGCGGCCGGAGCGAGGGATCCCCCGGCGACCGGAGGGTGGGGTGCCGTAACGGCCGGGGCGGGAGATCCCGTATCGAGTGAGGCGGGGGTTTTCGCATCGGCCGGAGCGCCGGACCCCTTGTCGACCGGGGCATCGGGTGCCGTACGCGTCGCGTCGTGGATCGCCGCCGACAGTTCCCGTACCACCCGCCGAACGTCACCCCACTGATCGGCGAACCGGGCTGCGAGGAAGCCGTCCTGGCCCACCGGCAGCAGCTGGCCGCGCGTGTCGTCCACGCCCAGCAGGGCCGCGATCTCCTCCGGGTCGTCGGCCGGTGGCCACGGGGCGGCGAGGCCGCGGCGCCGCAGTACCCGGTGACCGCCCAGCAGCACGGTCTCCGAGCCGTCCAGGTTCCGCAGCGCGGCCCGGACCGTCTCGGGCAGGCCCGACTCGGGCAGCAGGGCCAGTTGGCTGTCGAGGACGACACCGGCCGCCCCGCCGGCCACGGCGGCCGCCGCCGTTCGCGGTCCGACACCGCCGCAGGCCCAGACCGGGACTCCCGCCAACTCGCCGTCGGACAAGAGCTGTTGCAGCAGGACGAAGGTGCTCAGGTCACCGACCCGGCCGCCGCTCTCGCCGCCCCGGGCGATCAGTCCCTGGGCACCGGAACGAACCGCGGTGTGAGCCTGACCGAGGTCGGTGACCTCGGCCAACACCCGGTACGACGGCGGGAGTTCAGCCATCGTCCACGGCGCGTCCGAGGTGAGGACGAACACGTCCGGGGCGTCCCCGACGTCGGCCGGAGCCAGCGCGCAGCGCCCGCTCACGCGTACTCCGAAGGCCCCCGGAGACGCCCGCTTCAGCCGGGACAGTTCCTCTCGTGATCTTCGATCGCCGGAGCCGAGGTCGAGGATGCCGAGCCCGCCGGCGGCGCTGGCGGCCGCGGCGAGCCCGGCGTCGGGCTCGCCGAACGGGGTGAGGCACAGGATCAGGTCGTGGGCGCGCACAGGGGAGGTCATGTTGCTCCGGCACGGTCGGCGAGACAGCACGGTGGGGGGTGTGCGGCGGAACTCTCTGGTGCGAGGGCACCGGAACCTAGCGAGGTGTTACTGAGGGGTCAATAACGTCGCGCCCAATTCGCGGGCCGTGACGCCGATTCGGCCATGCGATCGAATTCCCCGCAAGGGGAGAAAACGCGTCGAATTCCGTCACGTGCGTGGGCCCGGAACCGCCCCGGCCCACGCACCACACCGCCCCAACCCCGGCAAACCGCCCGCCCGCTTCACCGCGCACTCACCCGGGCGCAACACGCAGGGACAGTCACGCGAAGTCTGTAAATTCTGCATGACTTCACGCCGGTGACTCGATCACGATCCACCGAGCAGTTCGCGCACCGTCGCCGGTACCGCCGTGACCGGACCGGGTACGCGCCGGAGGGCACCGCCCATCGCGAGCAGCACGTCACCTGGGGGCCCCGGCTCGGTACGGCGCCGTTGCTCGCCGGCCCGGACTTGAACAATCCTGGTCTCGTTCTCGTTCTCGCGCTCGTTCCGGGCCCCGTCCCCGCCCCCGGGCGATCTCAACTGCCCGTTCCCTCCGGGAACTTCTGGGTCCCCCGGCGGCGGCTCGGGCTGCCCGGCGACGCCCGGCGCACCCGGTACCCCCGTCGGCCCTGCCCCGTCCGGCACTCCCGGGCCACCGGGCGCCACCTCACTCGCCCCCGCCCCACCCACGCCGGGTCCGAGCGCCCACCGCTGCCCCGACGAACCGTCCCGCCGCGCCACCTCGACCCCGTCGGCCGAGCCGTCCACCCCCGAAGCCAGCGCGAGTCCCCCGCCCCGGCGGAGCAGGATCTCGCCGCGCACGGTGAAGTCGTAGACCACGTCTCCCGCGTGCACGACGCAGCCGGACAGCACGACGCTCTTCGTTCCGGGGTCGGCGGCCAGGCACAGGGCCGGGTCGGCGGCGCTGCGCAGCAGTCCGTCGTCCTGGTACGACCACTGTTGCGAGGCGGCGGCCGAGCACGGGGCGAGCCGTACCTCCGCGCCCGGCCCGACGCCGCCTTCGCCCACGTCGCCCCCGCGCACTTCGCCCCCACGCACGTCCAGGCAGCGCCCGGAGTTGAGGGCGCGCAGATTGCCGTGGGCGACCTCGACGGGGGCACCCAAGCCGCCGACCGAGCCGGTGGACTCGGCGGATGCGGCCGACGCGGCGGAGGGCGCGTCGCCGGGGCGGCTGTCGCGCGCTGGGCCGGTGTGCCCGGCAGGGGCGCCCCAGGTGGCGCCCGGGGTAGGGACACCGTTGTCATCGGACCAGCTTCTGACCGCGAGGACGGTGGCGAGCAGGGCGAGCGAGGTCAGTCCGGCGCCGACGAGCAGAGCGGTTCGGCGGCGGCCCCCGGGGCCGGCGCGATGCCGGACGCCGGATGCCGCCCGGTCCGCGTCCGGGGCGGATGCGGTCGGCCACTCCTCGGCGGCGCCGCGTCCGGGGCGTGAGCCGAGGTAGCGGCGGGCGCCCCAGCCGAGCACGGTCTCGGCGAGCATCAGGCCCAGGTCGCCCTCGAACTGCCCGATGGTGTCGGCGGCATGCCGGCAGTACGGACAGACCGTCAGATGGTGTCGCACATCCGGCAGCAGGGCTCCGCCGCGGCGCATCGGGACGTCGAGGAGCCGGTTGTAGAAACGGCATTCCTTCGTCGGTGCGAGTTCTCTGTGGGCACGTACGCAGCCCGCACGGAATTGCTCGCGGACCCGTTCCAGGGCGGCCGTCGCGGTGGCCGGAGCGATACCCAGCAGACCAGCGGGTATGTTTATCGGCTCCGCTTCCACCTCGGTGTGCCACAGAAGGCATTGCGACGCGCCGGGAAGGTCCCGGAAAGCGCGTTCGGCGAGCCGTCGCCTTTCCGGCGTTCCGGGCTGCGCGGCACGCAGCCCTCGGCCGCCGGTGGGTCTGCGCAATTCCGGCAGAGTCATACAGGTCGCGTCGTCGGCGGCCCAGGTGCGGACGGTGTCGCGGACGGCGACCAGGAGGTGCGGGCGCAGGGCCCCGCCGACGGCGCCGCCCGCAGCGCGGCCGAGCACGTCGTGGAAGGCGGCGGTGGCGACGAGCGGGGCGGCGGGGCCGAAGGAGGCGAGGCAGACGACGGCGTAGTCGCGTGCGGCTCGCCAGTGCCGGGCCAGGAGCACCGCGACGGCGTGATGGCGGGCGACGTGCGGGCCGGTCAGCCGGGCGAGGAGATCCCGGTCGGAGGCTCCGCCCGGACCGGGCAGGGGCGGGTACGGCGGGCGTGGGGGGTGAGGGGACTGCACGGAACCATTTCCTTTCCCACCGCAGAACTGCGTACGAAATGCGGTTCTGTCGGAAAGCAGTGCCTGATTGGTGCGTACCACCAGGGCCGGTCTCGGCGTTCGACGCCGGCCTTTGCCCTTCCCGCGGGGAGGCTCACCTTCGCACACGCGCCTCACAGGAAACAAGAAGATGGATTGACTGGGCTTCAAAGTCGGCGAATTCCACAAGAGTTACCGTCGGTATCCCATCCCGGCGGGATCTCCGACAGTTCTCCTCCAGGCGACTCCGACGGCTTCTCCGGCGTCCACAGCCGGTTCCCATGCTTCTCCGGGCGCACTCTCATCCACGCGCTCCACCATGAGCCGCATGATCGCCCCCCACTCCACAGCGACTCCCGATTCCCCCCGCGCCGTGCGCAAGGCCGTCGTACCGGCCGCGGGACTCGGCACCCGGTTCCTGCCCGCGACCAAGGCCATGCCGAAGGAGATGCTGCCGGTCGTCGACAAGCCGGCCATCCAGTACGTGGTCGAGGAGGCCGCCGCTGCCGGTCTCGACGACGTCCTGATGGTCACCGGCCGGCACAAGCGGGCCATCGAGGACCACTTCGACAACGCCTTCGAGCTGGAGCAGGCGCTTGCCGCCAAGGGCGACACCGTGCGTCTGGACGCCGTACGCGATCCGGCCCGGCTCGCCGACATCCACCACATCCGCCAGGGCGACCCGCTCGGTCTCGGCCACGCGGTGCTGTGCGCCCGGCACCACGTAGGGGGCGAGCCGTTCGCGGTCCTGCTCGGCGACGATCTGATCGACCCGCGCGAGACCCTGCTGAGCCGCATGCTGGACGTGCGCGAGCGCCACGAGGGCAGCGTGGTCGCGCTGATGGAGGTCGATCCGGAGCAGATCCACCTCTACGGCTGCGCGGCGGTCGAGGCGACGGGCGAGGAGGGTGTCGTACGGGTCACCGGCCTGGTGGAGAAGCCGGCACCCGGAACCGCGCCGAGCCGGTACGCGGTCATCGGCCGGTACGTGCTGGACCCGGCGGTGTTCGACGTCCTGGAGCGCACCCCGCCGGGTCGCGGCGGCGAGATCCAGCTGACCGACGCCCTCCAGGACCTCGCGACGGGCGGCACCGTGCACGGGGTCGTCTTCGACGGGCTGCGCTACGACACCGGCGACAAGGCCGACTACCTGCGCACGGTGGTCCGACTGGCCTGCGACCGGCCGGACCTGGGGCCCGAATTCCGGCGCTGGCTCGGGGAGTTCGTGGCCGGCCTGGCGGACGGCGCGACCGGCGACGGCGCGGAACACCGGGCCGCCTGAGCCGTCAACGGCCCGCCCGCCGGTCCGGGGCGGCGGCGCCGGTGGCGGGGTGGCGGTCCGCCCACCGGACGGGAACCGGAGCGCTGCCCGGCCGTGGAGGGGGTGCGCCGGCCGACCCCTTCTGCACGGGCGCGCCCACCGCCAGCGGCAGCCCGGAACCCCCGACGCCTCGCCGGCGGGGCCCTCGTGCCGGTGTCACGAAATGCCGGGTCAGTCCTGCTTGTTGGGACGCAGTGTCCAGACCACCGTCATCTCACTGGTGACGGCGCCGTCCGCACGCCGGATCTCGATCGCCACGGGAAACTCGGGGCGCTGCCCCGCGTCCAGCTCGGCGACGACCTCGGCGGCCGGGCGGCCCAGGGTCGCGGTCGCGGTGACGGCGCCCATCGCCAGCTTCTTGTAGGCGATCTCGGCGCGGACCGCGAGCGGCACCGCGCGTGCGAGCTGGTCCCCGAAGGCGGCCAGCACGATGGCGCCGCTGGCCGACTCTCCGAGCGTGAACATCGCCCCGGCGTGGGGCCCGCCCACGTGGTTGTGGAAGGCGTCCTGGTCCGGCAGGGACACGACGGCGCGCTCACGGCTCGTCTCCAGGAACTCCAGGTTCAGCGTCCGGGCCATGGGCACGGTGGCGGCGAGCATCTCGCCGATCGACATCTGGTCTGCGCTCATGGACCTCATGTTACTCACGAGTAGCCGAAACTGGCCAGCACGAACCGGTACCCGCCCGCACTTCGCTACGGCCCTGACGAGGGCCGGTGACCGAATCGTGTCCCTGGCCCCATAGAGTTACTGGCCATGTGGCCAGATCAGCAGCCGCCAGGGGGCGCGCCGAACCCGCAGCAGAACCCGTACCAGCAGCCGGGTTACCAGCAGCCGAACCCGTACCAGCAGCCCGGGTACCAGCAGTACCCGCAGGCCGGGCAGTATGGTCAGCAGCCGCAGTGGGGGCAGCCGCAGCCGCCCACCGTGCCCGTTGCGACACCTCCGCAGGGCGGCGGCGGCCGTACGAAGATGATCGCGATCATCGCGGCGGCGGCCGTGGTGGTCGCCGCAGGCGTGACCGGATTCCTGGTCCTCGGCAAGGACGGCAAGAAGGACGACACCGCGGGCGGCGGCAAGGGCGGTGCGCACACGAGCCAGTCGCCGACGCAGGCCCCCACGGCCACCTCGTCCTCGGACGACGGCGACCCGCGCGGCAACCAGACGGAGAAGCCGACCGTCGCGGGCTGGAAGGTCGTGGTGAACCCCAAGTACGGCACGGCTTTCGACGTACCGGCCGACTGGGAGGTCGAACGGCCCGGCATCTTCAGCTTCTTCGAGGACAAGAAGAAGGGCGACGGGTCGGCATACATCGGCTTCTCCGGGCCCTCGTTCCTGAAGCAGGACTACTGCACCACCGACGACAACGGCTCGAAGGAGTTCTACGCGCTCGCGGGCAGCGGCACGAAGGGCGAGAACGGCGGCAAGGACACGGCCAGCATCGCCCGCGGCGACGCGGCCGCCTTCGCGTTCGGCGGATACACGGACCAGTCGGACGCCGACAAGAAGTATCTCAAGATCGGCGAGGCGAAGCCCTTCACGACGGCGTCGGGGCTGAAGGGCAGCGTCGCGACGTCGTACGTCGTCGGTGTGCCCAAGAAGAACAAGTGCGCCACCGACGGCAAGGCCATCACGTTCGCCTTCAAGAACTCCGTCGACAACTTCGTCTCGTGGACGCTCTACGGCGCCAAGGGCGTCAAGGACGAACTGTCCGACGCGACCGTCCAGAAGATCCTCGGCACGGTACGGCTGCACGGCAAACCGACCCTGCAGTGACCGGCAGTCCCGGCCCGCCGGAAACGGGGGCCGGGACCGGCAGTGTGGGCAGACCTGACAGGCGTGTGGCGCCGCCCACCCGTGAAACGGGACGGGCGGCGCCACACATCGAACCGGATGCTCAGCCGGGGAACGGCTTGCTCCCGTCCCGCTCGGACGCGATGCACTGGTCGAGCCGGTGCTGGAGGGCGGCCGCGTCGCTGAGCGCCTTCCTGGCCGCCGCGTCCTCCCCCAACTGCTTGAGCTGCGCGGCCTTGCGCTTGAGGTCGGCTATCTGCTGGCGCATCCGGCTCTCGTTGCACGTGATGGCGACCTTCGAGACCACGTGGCCGGCCGGGGCGGCCTGAGCGGGCACCGACGTGACAAGGAAGCCTCCGGCGACGGCCACGGAAACGGCCAGGGCGGAAAGGCGCTTGGTCATGTGTTGTTTCCCCCAGATAGGGCGTGTTTGGGTCGGAGTGGATCTTACAAGTTTCTTGAACTCGCCGGTAACAAGCCCCGCCACCCCCGGACTTGACCCCCGCCCTCGATCAGCGCCCTCGCCTTCCGCAGGGTGGCCACCCCTTCCTGACGTCCGCAAACTCGCTTGGCAAACCCGGAGCGGGAAGGGACAGTCGACCGGTGACCGAGATCTCCGGCTCCCCCGCCCACCCCCACAGACCCACCTGGGCGAGCCGCAACTACTCCCTGCTGACCGCGGCGGCCGTCATCACCGGCCTCGGCGCGAACGGCTCGCTCATCGCCGCCGCGTTCGCCGTGCTGGAGTCGGGCGGCGACGGCGGGGACGTGGGCCTGGTGGCCGCCGCGCGCACGCTGCCGCTGGTGGTGTTCCTGCTCATCGGCGGTGCCGTCGCCGACCGGGTGCCCCGGCACCGGGTGATGGTCGCCGCCAACGCCCTCAACTGCCTGTCCCAGGGCGCCTTCGCCCTGCTCGTGCTGACCGGCGAGCCCAGACTGTGGCAGATGATGCTGCTCACCGCGCTGGGCGGCACCGGGCAGGCGTTCTTCGGCCCGGCGGCCGAGGGCATGCTGATGTCCTCCGTGGACGGCGAACAGGCGGGCCGGGCGTTCGCCTTCTTCCGCATGGCCACGCAGGGCGCGGCCCTCGGCGGGGCCGCGCTCGGCGGTGTGCTGGTCGCCGCCGTCGGCCCCGGCTGGGTGCTCGCGATCGACGCGGCGGGCTTCGCCGTCGCGGGCGCCCTGCGCTCCTTCCTCGACGTCGGCCACATCCCGCCGCGCACCCCGGGCGAGAGCATGCTGGCCGATCTCCGCGAGGGCTGGCGGGAGTTCGTCGGCCGGCCCTGGCTGTGGGGGATCGTCGTGCAGTTCTCCATCGCCAACGCGGTGGTCGGCGCGGCCGATTCGGTCTACGGCCCGCTCGTCGCCCGCGACCGCCTGGGCGGTGCCGGGCCCTGGGGCCTCGCGCTGGCGTCCTTCGGCGTGGGCACGGTGGCCGGCGCCCTGCTGATGACCCGCTGGAAGCCCCGCCGGCTGCTGCTCGCCGGCACGCTCTGCGTCTTCCCCCTGGCCCTGCCCTCGGCCGCGCTGGCCGTGCCGGTGCCGGTGGGCGCACTGTACGTGGTGATGTTCGTCGCCGGTACGACGGTGGAGGTGTTCGCCGTCTCCTGGATGACCGCGCTGCACCAGGAGATCCCCGAGGACAAGCTCTCCCGGGTCTCGGCGTACGACTGGTTCGGTTCGGTCGCGCTGCTGCCCCTCGCCACTGCGTTGGCGGGCCCGGCGGAGTCCGTCTTCGGCCGGGCGGCCGCCCTGTGGGGCTGTGCCGTCCTGGTCGTCCTGGTCACCGCGCTGGTGCTGCTGGTCCGGGACGTGCGCACGCTGACCCGCCGCACCCAGCCGGTCGCCGACTCCACGCCCGCGTCAGCCGATGCCGAACGCCCCGTCGGGGGGCTCGGGTGACGGTACGGCGTCCGCGTCCTCGACCGGCCGCGCGCCGCCGATGAACTCCCGTACCGCCGCCCCGTGTTCGACTCGCGCCGGGAAGGCGTCCGCCGCCGTGCGCCGGGCCAGGGCGGCGACGTCGAGGGGCCGGTGCGAGGCGACCAGCACGGCGTTGCCGAACCGCCGCCCGCGCAGCACACCCGGCTCGGCGATCAGCAGCAGCTCCTCGAACAGCTCGGCGAACGCGGCCAGTTGGGAGCGGAGGAAGGCGAACGGCGCGGAGTCCGGGAGGTTGGCCAGATAGACCCCGCCGGGACGCAGCACCCGCTCGGCCTCGCGGGCGTAGGCCCGCGTGGTGAGATGCGCCGGCACCCGGGAGCCGCCGAAGACGTCGGCGATCAGCACATCGGCGTGATCGTCCGGCGCGCCCTCCAGCCAGGCCCGGGCGTCGGCCGCGTGCAGTTCGACACCCGAGCCCGCCGGCAGCGGCAGATGCTCGACGACCAGCTCCAGCAGGGCGGCGTCCGCCTCGACGACGTCCTGCCGTGAGCCGGGCCGGGTCGCCGCCACGTACCGCGGCAACGTCAGCGCACCCCCGCCGAGATGCGCCACGTCCAGCGCCCGCCCGGCCTCGGCCACGACGTCGAGCACATACCCGAGGCGCCGCGCGTACTCGAACTCCAGATACGAGGGATCATCGAGATCGACGTACGACTGCGGCGCCCCGTCGACCGTGAGCAGCCAGGCCCGCGCACGGTCGACGTCGGGCATGAGCTTGGCGGTGCCGCGGTCGGTGGTGCGGAAGACGGGTATCGATTCGTTCACTCATCCATTGTGGACAACCGTCACCGTTCCCGCGCCCACGGTCCGGCCGCCCTCACGGACGGCGAACCCGAGCCCCGGCTCCAGTGGCACCTCGCGGCCCAGCTCGACCGTCATCTCCACGGTCTCGCCGGGCCGGGCCGCCCCCGCCGCGCCGAGGTCGACGTCGCCGACCACGTCCGCCGTGCGGATGTAGAACTGCGGCCGGTACCCGCTCGCGACCGGTGTCGTACGACCGCCCTCGCGCCCCGAGAGCAGATAGACCCGCGCCGAGAACCGCCGGGCCGGCACGACGCTGCCGGGAGCCGCGACGACGTGGCCGCGCCGGACGGCGTCCCGGGGCACGCCCCGCAGCAGCACCGCCACGTTGTCCCCGGCCTGCGCCTCCGCCATGGGCTTGCCGAAGGTCTCCAGCCCGGTGACGACGGTCTCGACGTCGGCGCCCAGCACCGACACGCGGTCACCGACCCGGAGCGTGCCCCGCTCCACCGCGCCGGTGACGACCGTGCCCCGGCCGGTGATGGTGAGCACGTTCTCCACCGGCAGCAGGAACGGCGCGTCCAGGTACCGCTCGGGCATGGGCACATAGGTGTCCACCGCGTCGAGCAGCGCCTCGATGGACGCCGTCCAGCGCGGGTCGCCCTCCAGCGCCCGGAGCCCGGAGACCCGCACGACGGGTACGGCGTCCCCGGGGTAGCCCTGCGCCGTGAGCAGGTCGCGCACCTCCAGCTCGACCAGGTCGGTCAGCTCCTCGTCCGCGGCGCCGTCCGCCTTGTTCAGCGCGACGACGATGTGGTCGACGCCCACCTGGCGGGCGAGCAGCACGTGCTCGGCGGTCTGCGGCATGATCCCGTCGAGCGCGGAGACGACGAGGATCGCCCCGTCGAGCTGCGCGGCGCCGGTGACCATGTTCTTGACGTAGTCGGCGTGGCCCGGCATGTCCACGTGGGCGTAGTGCCGGGTGCCGGTCTCGTACTCGACGTGCGCGATGTTGATGGTGATGCCGCGGGCCGCCTCCTCCGGGGCCCGGTCGATGCGGTCGAAGGGCACGAAGGTGCCGGTGCCCCGCTCGGCGAGGACCTTGGTGATGGCGGCGGTCAGGGTGGTCTTGCCGTGGTCGACGTGACCCATGGTGCCGATGTTCAGGTGCGGCTTGGTGCGCACGTAGGCCGTTTTGGACATGGCTGTACCTCGAAGCCTCTCAGGCGTGGGAAGAGATGCGGGACCCCCGGGGACCGGCCGACCCTCCCCCTGCGGGGTCCGCCGGAATGTCCGGAGAGGGTCAGCTTCGGGCGCCGTCGACAGCGGCCGCGAGATACGGGACGGCAGCCTTCGGCGCATCCGCGACGGCGGATGCTGCGAGGAGGAAGGCGTACCGGAACATGTCGTCGATCATCGCCGAGGAGCCGTTCGGCGTCGAATGGTTTTCCGTGCCGGACGCCGTCAGGCGCCGATGTTCTTCAGCGCCTCCCGCACGCTCAGCGGGGCGAACCGGCCCCGCTCCCGCGCCAGGAACGCCCGCACGGCCCCGGGGTCGGTCTTGGCGTACGCGCGCAGGGCCCAGCCGATCGCCTTGCGGACGAAGAAGTCGGGGTGCCCGGACTGGAGCAGGCAGTAGCCGAACAGCCGCTCCGCGTCGGTGCGTTCCTTCCACGCCAGCTGGTGCAGCAGAGCTGTGCGGACCACCCACAGCTCGCCGTCGGTGATCCAGGCGTCCATGTCTGCGGCGAGTTCCGGATCCGCGGCGACGAGCGTGCCGACGACGTGGGCGGCGAGCAGGTCGACGGTGTCCCACCAGGGGACGGTCGTCACCAGGTACCGGGTCACCGGCAGGAAGCCGGAGCCGCAGCGGGCGGCGTGCCGGCGCAGGTAGTCCACGGCGAAGTAGTGGTACTCACGCTCGGGCAGCGCCCAGCAGCGCAGGGCGATCGCGGTGCAGTCGGCCTCGTCGGGGCGGGGCGTACCCGCGAGGACGGTGCGGGACAGGGCGCGGCGGGCCGGGGTCGGGATGCCGAGGAAGGGGGCCACGTCCTTCATGTAGTCCCGCATGGCGACGGCCCGCCCGGGGTCCCCGGCGGCCGCGTACGCGGGCGTGAGCCGGGCCAGCACGGTGTCGGCGAGCGCGCTGCGCGGCACGCGCGGCGGGGTCGCACCGGTGACGGTCATGGTACGAACGATACGGGGGTTGCGCCCCGTTTCGTACGGGCGCTCCCCGGAGGTACCGACGGTGAAGCGGGCACGCCCGGCCATGCTCCGGCGTTCGACGCGGAGGTGACACAGATGAAAGCCGTCGTCTACGAACGGCCTTTCAGCGTGCGGGTGAAGGACGTCCAGGATCCTTCGATCCAGCAACCCAACGATGTCCTCGTACGGGTCACGTCGTCCGCCATATGCGGCTCGGACCTGCACATGTACGAGGGCCGCACGGCCGCCCGGTCGGGCATCGTCTTCGGGCACGAGAACCTCGGCGTCATCGAGGAGGTCGGCGGCGGCGTGACCTCGCTGTCCGTGGGCGACCGGGTCGTGATGCCGTTCAACGTGGCCTGGGGATTCTGCAAGAACTGTCTCGCCGGGAAGACCGGATTCTGTCCGACGGTCAATCCCGGATTCACCGGCGGGGCCTGCGGCTATGTGGCGATGGGCCCGTACGAGGGCGGCCAGGCCGAGCTGCTGCGGGTGCCGTTCGCCGACTTCAACCGTCTGAAGCTGCCGCCGGGCGAGGAGTTCGAGACCGACTTCGTGCTGCTCGCCGACATCTTCCCGACCGGCCACCACGGCTGCGAACTCGCCCAGGTGTCGCCCGGCGAGAGCGTGGCCGTCTACGGCGCCGGGCCGGTGGGGCTGATGGCCGCGTACTCGGCGCCGCTGCGCGGTGCGGCGAAGGTCTTCTCGGTCGACCGGGTGCCCGAGCGGCTCGCCAAGGCCGAGCAGATCGGGGCGATCCCCATCGACGTCACCAAGGGCGACCCGGCGCAGCAGATCAAGGAGCAGACGAACGGAGAGGGCACCGACAAGGGCGTGGACGCCGTCGGCTACCAGGCCCAGGCGCACGACGCCAGCCACGAGGAACCCGCGATCGTCCTCAACGAACCGGTCGAGACGGTCCGGCCCACCGGCACGCTCGGCGTGCCGGGGCTGTACGTGCCCTCGGACCCGGCCGGTCCCGACGAGCACGCCAAGCACGGCCAACTGCTGGTCTCGATCGGGAAGATGTGCGGGAAGGGCCGGCAGATGGGCACCGGCCAGTGCAACGTCGAGCGGTACAACCGCCAGCTGCGCGACCTGATCATCGCCGGGCGGGCCAAGCCCGGCTTCGTGGTCTCGCACAAGCTGCCGCTGGACCAGGCACCGCTCGCGTACGAGACGTTCGACCAGCGGATCGAGGGCTACACCAAGGTGGTTCTGCACCCCGGTCACGCGCTCGCCGCCTGAGCACGCGCGCGTGACCGCCGGGTCCGGGCACCGAGGGCGCCCGGACCCACCCGTGGCGGCGATCACCCGCGTACGTCGGTTAATGTCACCGGATGCTCGACGCCGATCCCGCCGGCACCGCGACGGCCGCTCCCGGACTCGCCGCGCGCTGCACGCGCGCGCTGCTGTCCCCGTACGCCCGGCTGTCGCTGCTGCTCGCGCTGCTCGCCGGGGCCGGTGCGGGGGTCCTGGTCTTCGAGCCGCAGCGGCTGCTGGCCCAGGGCTGGCCGCCGCAGCTCGGCGGCGCCGCGGCGGCCGTGGCGTTCGCGGCGGCGTACGGGCTGTGCACGGTGGCTTTCGTGCCGCGGCCGTTGCTCAACCTGGCGGCGGGGGCACTGTTCGGCTCCCCGCTGGGGCTGGCGACGGCGCTGGCGGGCACGGTGCTCGGGGCCGGTGTGGCCTTCGGGCTCGGCCGGCTCCTCGGTCAGGACGCGCTGCGTCCGCTGCTGCGGGGCCGCTGGCTGAGGGCGGCCGACGGGCAGCTGAGCCGGCACGGGTTCCGCTCGATGCTTGCGGCGCGGCTGTTCCCGGGGGTGCCGTTCTGGGCGGCGAACTACTGCGCGGCCGTCTCCCGCATGGGCTGGTGGCCGTTCCTGCTGGCCACAGCCGTCGGGTCGGTCCCGAACACCGCCGCCTACGCGGTCGCCGGCGCCCACGCCTCGGCACCGACCTCCCCCGCCTTCCTGATCGCGATGGCCTCCATCGCCGTACCGGCGCTGCTGGGCACGGTGGTGGCCTGGCGCAAGCGGCACCACTGGCGCGGCCGATAGCGGTCAGACCCCTTCGAGGATCATGGCGTTGGCGAGTCCGCCCGCCTCGCACATGGTCTGCAGGGCGTAGCGGGCGCCGCGCTCCCGCATGGCGTGGACCAGGGTGGTGGTCAGCCGGGTGCCGCTGGCGCCGAGGGGGTGTCCGAGGGCGATGGCGCCGCCGTGCGTGTTGACCCGGGCGAGGTCGGCGCCGGTCTCCTGCCGCCAGGCCAGCACCACGCTCGCGAAGGCCTCGTTGACCTCGAAGAGGTCGATGTCGTCGATGGTCAGCCCCGCCCTGCGCAGCACCTTCTCGGTGGCCGGGACGACACCGGTGAGCATCAGCAGCGGGTCGGAGCCGGTGACGGCGAAGCTGCGGAGGCGGGCGAGCGGGCGCAGGCCGAGGCGGGCGGCCGTCTCGCCGGAGGTGATCAGGACGGCGGAGGCGCCGTCGTTGACCGGGCTGGCGTTGCCCGCCGTGACGTTCCACTCGATCTGCGGGAAGCGTTCGGCGAAACCGGGGTCGTAGTAGGCGGGCTTGAGACCGGCGAGGATCTCCGGAGTGCTGCCGGGGCGTACGCACTCGTCGCGGCTGACTCCGTCGAGCGGGGCGACCTCGGCGTCGAAGAGGCCGTTCTCCCAGGCGCGCGCCGCCTTGTGGTGCGAGGAGACGGCGAACTCGTCCATCTGCGCGCGCGTGAGGGACCACTTGGCGGCGATCAGCTCCGCGCTGACGCCCTGCGGGACCAGGCCCTCGGGGTAGCGCTCGGCGACGCCCGGCCCGAACGGGTCTTTCCCGGCGGGCACGTTGGACCACATCGGCACCCGGCTCATCGACTCCACCCCGCAGGCGACCACGAGGTCGTAGGCGCCGGAGACGACGCCCTGCGCGGCGAAGTGCACGGCCTGCTGGGAGGAGCCGCACTGGCGGTCCACGGTGGTCGCCGGGACGGACTCGGGGAACCCGGCCGCGAGGACGGCGTACCGGGTGGTGTTCATGGCCTGCTCGCCGACCTGGTCGACGGTGCCGCCGATGACGTCGTCGATCAGCGCCGGGTCGACGCCGGAGCGCTCGACCAGGGTGCGCAGGGTGTGGGCGAGGAGCTGCACGGGGTGCACGTGCGCGAGGGAGCCGTTCGGCTTGCCCTTGCCGATGGGGGTGCGTACCGCTTCGACGATCACCGCGTCGCGCATGGCGGAGGCCTCCTTGGCCGGCTACCAGTGAGTAGGAAATCCGAACTCACCATAGCGCGACGAGTTGGAAAATCAAACCCTCCTCTAGACTGGCCCTCATGGCCGAACGGAAGACCACGCACGACTCGCGCCCCTGCTCCATCGCCGACGCCCTCGCGCTGGTCGGCGAGAAGTACTCCCTGCTCGTCCTGCGCGAGGCCTGTCTGGGCAACGGCCGCTTCGACCAGCTGGTACGCAACACCGGCGCCCCGCGCGACATCCTGGCCACCCGGCTGCGCCGGCTCGTGGACGCCGGGATCCTCACCAAGCGCCTCTACAGCGAGCGCCCGCAGCGCTTCGAGTACCGGCCCACACAGGCGGGCCTGGAGCTGGAGCCGGTCCTGATGACCCTGAAGGAGTGGGGCGACCGCCACATCCGGGGCGGCACCGACCTGCCCATGGCCGTCGAGCACGCCTGCGGCCACGTACTGGTCCCGGTCGTCACCTGCCGGGCCTGCGGCGACGAGGTGCGCCACGAGGACCTGACGGCCCACCCTCAGGCGCCGGGCTGGACGATCACGGGCCCTATCGCCTCGTAACCTCACGGGAAGCACACCCAGCCCCTGTTTCCACGCTGTCACCCGGGCCCGCTACGCTGCCCTCGTCATTTGATCACTTCTTTACCCGACAGCACTGGACGCATTACCTTCATGCCTTGGTTCGAATCCCTCATCCTCGGACTCGTCCAGGGGCTGACCGAATTCCTGCCCGTCTCCTCCAGCGCGCATCTGCGGCTGACCGCGGCGTTCTCCGGCTGGGAGGACCCCGGCGCGGCCTTCACGGCGATCACCCAGATCGGCACGGAGACCGCCGTACTGCTCTACTTCCGCAAGGACATCGGGCGCATCGTCTCGGCCTGGTTCCGGTCACTGTTCGACAAGGCGATGCGCCGGGACCAGGACGCGCGGACGGGCTGGCTGGTGATCGTCGGCTCGATCCCGATCGGCGTGCTGGGTCTGACGCTCAAGGACCAGATCGAGGGCCCGTTCCGGGATCTGCGCGTCACCGCGACGACGCTGATCGTGGTCGGCCTGGTCATCGGTGTCGCCGACCGGCTGGCGGCCCGCGACGAGACCGGCGGCCGGCACCGGGCGCCCAAGCAGCGCAAGTCCCTTCAGGACCTGGGCGTCAAGGACGGTCTGGTCTTCGGCCTGTGCCAGGCCTGCGCCCTGGTTCCCGGTGTCTCCCGCTCCGGCGCGACCATCGGCGGCGGTCTGTTCATGGGCTACCGGCGCGAGGCCGCGGCCCGCTACTCGTTCCTTCTCGCCGTCCCGGCGGTGCTCGCCTCGGGCGCGTTCGAGGTGAAGGACTCGGTGACCGAGGGCCATGTGGCGTGGGGCCCGACCCTGTTCGCGACGGCCATCGCGTTCGCGTCGGGATACGCGGTGATCGCATGGTTCATGAAGTGGATCTCCCACCGGAGCTTCATGCCGTTCGTCTGGTACCGCGTGGCCCTCGGCGTCGTCATCGTCGCCCTGGTCGCGGCGGGCGTACTGAGCCCGCACGCGGCCGAGCCGGCGAGCTGAGCGCGGCGCCGCGCGGCGCGCGGCCGCGGTGACCAACCCCATAGGTTCTGCGTAGCCGGGCGGTAGCGCAGTGTCAGTGCTTGCCCCTAGGCTGTCCGCATGTCCCGCGAATTCCCGACCTCTGGTTCCGTGCGGTCCGCCGCCGAGGTGAACGAGCAGATCCGGGCACTCTGGCTGCGCGCGGGCGGCACCCTGTCCGCCCAAGAGCGCGAGGAGTACGAGCTGTTGGTGGTCCAGTGGGCCACGGCGATCCGCGCGGAGGTCATCGAGGCCGCCTGAGCCGGCCCGCGGCGGGGTCGCCGCGCTCACCCACCCTTTGCGTCGCGGGTCCACAGGGACAGATCGCTGCTCGTCGCCACGGCAAGGGTCCGACCGGAGGGCGAGAATCCGGCGGCACGGAGTTCGGAGTAGTGGGAGTGGAAGATGTGCCACCAGCGCTCCCCGTGCGGACCGGAGTGCGGCAGACCGCCGTCGCGAGAGAGCAGGACACGCTCGTTCGGCCAGGCCGGGGCGACCACCTCCAGCCTCCAGCCGTCTCCCCCGGAAGTGTGCAGCCCTCCTCCGAAGAGGCCGGCGATGCGCACCCTGCTTCCGGCGACCGGTCCCAGCCCGGGACACCACAGCGCGGGATCCGCGTCGGGGCCGCTGTCCTCGGGGTCCGCGTCACGATCCCGCGCGATCTTCTCCCCCGTGACGGCGTCGAAGAGGCCGTGCCCGTCGTGCGAGACGACCATCACCACGTCCTGGCCGGTGCCCGGGTGCGACGCGAATCCGATCCCGAGAAGTCCGCCGACCGGGGCGTACGCGATGCGCCGCCAGGGCTCGGGCGCCTCTACCACCGGGGCGGCGAGAAGCCTCTGCCTCATCGCCTCCTGGTAGGGGGAAAGCTCCGGCTCTCGGCCCGGCCGATCGACCGGAGGCTCGTTCTTCGTCCACTTCGTCACCCAGCCATGATCCCCGAATAAACCCGTTCGTCCTCTTGGCACTTCACCCGCCATGCCCAACACTGTGCCGATGACCCAGCGCGCGGAGCTCGCGACCGTGATCGACCGGCTGGCCGTGGACGAGGTGATCACCGCGTACGCCGTGGCGGTGGACGACGGCGACTGGACGGCGTACCGGCGGCTGTTCACACCGGACGGCCGCGCCGACTACCGCTCGTCGGGCGGCATCGAGGGCCCCGCGCCCGGGATCGCCGACTGGCTCGCCGAGAACCTGGCCCTGTTCCCCGTGCGCCAGCATCTGATCGTCAACCGCCGGATCCGCTTCGGCGTCCTGGACCACGACACGGGCGACACCGCCCGGGTCCGGGCCGACTATCTGAACCCCATGTGCTTCACGGCCGCCGACACCCCCACGCCACCGGATCTGGTGTGCGGCGGCCGCTACGACTTCGGGCTCGTGCGCACGGCGGAGGGCTGGCGCCTGCACCGGGTGGCGGTCGAGGAGAAATGGCGCAGCCTTTCGGCCAAGGTGACCGCGGCCCCGCAGGGAGGCTCACCAGGCCCCCTGTCCTAGATCGCTCCCCCAGCGCACACTGGAGACGCAGGCCGGGTAGGGAGGGTCCACATGAGGACGATCGATCACTGGCTCACCTCCCCCTGGCGCCGCTCGACCGTCGCCGCGCTCGCCGGAGCCCTGCCCGTCCTGGCCTTCCCGGCCCCCTCCCTCTGGTGGTTCGCCTACGTCGCCCTGGTCCCCTGGATCCTGCTGGCCCGCTCGGCGCCGACCGGGCGGCGGGCCGCGTACGACGGCTGGAGCGGCGGCTTCGGCTTTCTGCTGGCCGTGCACCACTGGCTGCTGCCGAGCCTGACCGTTTTCCTCTTCGTGATCGCCGCCCTGCTGGGCGCGCTCTGGGCGCCCTGGGGCTGGCTCGTGCGCCGCTTCCTGGGCGGGCGGCCCACGGCGGGCCGGGGCGGCGCCGCGCTGCTGGTGCTGCCGTCGGCCTGGCTGATCGTGGAGCTGGTGCGGTCCTGGCAGGGCCTCGGCGGGCCGTGGGGGATGCTCGGCGCCAGCCAGTGGCAGGTCTCCCCCGCGCTGCGGCTGGCCTCGGTGGGCGGGGTGTGGCTGCTCAGCTTCCTGATCGTGGCCGTGAACGTGGCGGCGGCCGTGCTGGTCTCGGTGCGCGAGGCGCGGGTGCCGGCGGTGGCCTCGCTGGTCGCGACGGCCGCCGCGACCTCCGCCGCGTGGGCGTGGGCGCCCCGCCCGGAGGTGGCCGGGCACGTCAGGATCGCCGTCGTACAGCCGGGAATCATGGACGGCGGCGACAAACGGTTCGACCGCGAGGAGCAGCTGACCCGGCAGCTGGCCGGGCAGGACGTCGGCCTGGTCGTGTGGGGCGAGTCCAGTGTCGGTTTCGACCTGGGCGACCGGCCCGACCTGGCCCGCCGGATCACCGCGCTGTCCCGGACGGTCGGCGCGGATGTGCTGGTCAACGTGGACGCCCGCCGCTCCGACCGGCCCGGCATCTACAAGAGCTCGGTGCTGATCGGCCCGAACGGCCCGACGGGCGACCGGTACGACAAGATGCGGCTCGTGCCGTTCGGCGAGTACATACCGGCCCGCTCGCTGCTCGGCTGGGCCACCTCGGTCGGCAGGGCGGCCGGCGAGGACCGCAGGCGGGGCACCCGGCAGGTCGTGATGGACGTCGGACACGGGCTGCGGATCGGCCCGCTGATCTGCTTCGAGACCGCGTTCCCCGACATGAGCCGGCATCTGGCCGAGGACGGCGCCGACGTCCTGCTCGGCCAGTCCGCCACCTCCACCTTCCAGGGCAGCTGGGCGCCGGAGCAGCACGCCTCGCTGGGCGCGCTGCGGGCCGCCGAGACCGGCCGCCCGATGGTGCACGCGACCCTCACCGGGGTCTCGGCGGTCTTCGGGCCGAGCGGGCAGCGCCTGGGCCCCTGGCTCGGGACCGACGCGAACACGGCCCGCGTGTACGACGTACCGCTGGCGCACGGTGTCACGCCGTACGTCCGCTACGGCGACTGGCCGGTGGGCGGCGCCCTGCTGGTGCTGGCCGCCCTGGGCGCGACGGAGGGGGCGAGGGCGCTCAGGCTGCTGCGGCGGAACGGTCCTGGACGGCTCGTACCAGCCGCTCGCACAGCTCATGGGTCGCCAGTGCGTCCCGTGCGCTGAGCACCCTGCCCGCGCGTACGGCGTCGAGGAAGGCGAGGACCGCCTGCTCGATGCCGCGCTGCCGGGCCACCGGCACCCAGTCGCCGCGCCGACGCACGGTCGGCTGGCCCTTGTGGTCGATCACCTCGGCGAGGTTGAGCACCTGGCGCTTGGTGTCCTGCCCGGAGACCTCCAGGATCTCCTCGGCGGAGCCGCTGAGCCGGTTCATCACGCCGAGCGCGGTGAAGCCGTCCCCGGCGAGCTGGAGCACGATGTGGTGCAGCAGCCCGCCCTCGGTCCGGGCGCGCACGGTCACGTCGTCGACCGTGCCCGGCACCAGCCACCGCAGGGTGTCGACGACATGGATGAAGTCGTCCAGGATCATCGAGCGTGGCTCCTCGGGCAGCCCGATCCGGTTCTTCTGCATGAGGATCAGCTCGCGCGGATGGTCCAGGCACTGCGTGTACCCGGGCGCGTAGCGGCGGTTGAAGCCGACGAAGAGGGAGACCCCGCGTTCCTCCGCGAGGCCCACCAGCCGTTCGGAATCGGCCAGTTCGTAGGCCAGCGGCTTGTCCACGTACGTCGGTACGCCCGCCTGGAGGAGCCGGGTGACGATCTCGGGGTGGGCGGCGGTCGGTGCGTGCACGAAGGCCGCGTCGAGGCCGGCGGCGAGCAGGGAGTCGAGCGTGGTGTGCCGCCGCTCGTCCGCCAGGTGGAGGCTGCCCGCGACCCGGCCGAGGGTGGCGGGTGTCCGGGTCTGGAGGTGGAGGTCGATCCCGGGCTGCGTGGCCAGCACCGGCAGGTAGGCCTTCTGCGCGATGTCCCCGAGTCCGATGCAGCCGACCTTCACGTGTGCTCCCTGTCTCGCCTGCCCGCGCGTGCTTCCTCGGCAGCATACGGGGGCCGCCGGCCGGCGATGCCGTCGAAGCCGCGCGGGAGCCGGGAAACCGCTGGTGGGGTGGGATGGACCGGGGGAGGATACGGGGCATGACGACGACCGAACGCCGAGAGCCCGAGCAGACCGCCGGTGAACGCGCCATGCTGGAGGGCTGGTTGGAGTACCACCGGCAGACGCTGGCCGCCAAGTGCGAGGGCCTGACGGACGAGCAGTTGCGCACCGCGTCCGTGCCGCCCTCCGAACTGTCGCTGATGGGGCTGGTGCGGCATCTGGCCGAGTGCGAGCGCGGCTGGTTCCGCAAGGTGCTGACGGGCGACGATCCGGGGCCGATCTACTACACGGACGAGGACGAGGACGGCGACTTCCACGTCACCGAGGCCGACACCTGGCAGGAGGCGTACGCGACCTGGCAGGCCGAGATCGAGACCGCCCGGCGCAACGCGGCCGGCTTCGGGCTCGACGATCTGTCCGTGGGGAAGAGCAGGTTCAGGGACACGCCGTTCAACCTGCGCTGGATCTACACCCACATGATCGAGGAGTACGCCCGGCACAACGGCCACGCCGACCTGATCCGCGAGCGGATCGACGGCGCCACCGGAGACTGATCGTCACCTTCGGCACCCCGGAACCCTCCGTACGGGGCACGAGATCACCCGCGCGGGGGCCTCGACCTCGGCTCCTTCGTGCCAAAGCGGGCGTCGAACCAGCAGAGTTGCCCAGGTGCATCGAACGACCACCACCGCAGCGCTCCTCGTCAGCGTGGCCCTCTCGGCCCTCTCCGGCTGCGTGACGGTACCGCGCCCGGTGACTCCGGCACCGCCGCCGGACACGGCCCCCACACAGCCGACGGCACCCCGGCCGGACGGCAGCGTGGTGCCCCGGGTGATCCAGGCCCCGGCCCAGCAGGCCCTGGAAATGGCGGGCTCGCCCCGGCGGCCGAAGCACAGGGAGCACGCTGCCCCACGGCATACGGCCGAGGCCGCACCGATCGCACCCCGGCCTCGCGCGGCCGAGCCCGCTCCCCCGCACCCCCGCACCCACCCCGAGCACCGGCACCTCCCCCCGCACACCGACACCCCCGACTTCCCCGGCCCGGCCCAACAGGCCCCGGACGTCTGTGCCCTGGGCAGGAAGTACGGCGGCTGGCAGGGGGACAGCCCGGCGGCGCGGATCTGCGAGCGGACGTACGGCCGCTGACACCGTCGCAGCCTCGGCCGCGCTGTTCCCCGCCGCCCGGGGCATCTCCACCGGCTCCGCCGCCCTGGCCCGGTCGGTCCACGTCCGGGGCCGGGCAGGGCCTACTCCCCCAGCCGCAGTTCCAGTCGCCTGATGGCGGCCCGCACCCCGTCGCCGTAGCGGTCGTCGGAGAGGGCGCCCGCGGCGCGCCGGGCGCGGCGCACATGGCTGCGTGCGGCGTCCGCTCGGCCGAGCTTCACGTAGTCGGCGGCGAGATTGAGGTGCAGGGACGGAAGGAAACCGCGGACGCGCGCCGGTTCACCGTCGCCGCCGTCGGCCAGTTCCTCGGCCGCCGTCAACGCCCGCAGATCCCAGGCCAGTTCGTCCCCCGGGTCGTCCTGGGTGTCGGCGAGATAGTGGGCCAGGGTGCACCGGTGCAGCGGGTCCCCCGACTCCCCGATCTCCGCCCACAGCGCGAGGAAGCGACTGCGCGCCTCCTCGCGGTCGCCGCCGTGGTGCAGCATCACGACCTGCCCGATGCGCGTCAGCACGGCATCCGGTGCCACCTGCTCCTGCCGCTCCGCCACCGCGTCCTCCGGGCACTCGTCGACTGTCCGGTCCCGACGCTAACCGGCCGCGGCGGCAATCCCGGGCAGGCGGCCCCGTACGGCACGGGACCGCCCGGACGGCCGGTCAGTCCTTCAGGTTGGGGATGGTCCAGTCGATCGCCTCGTGGCCCTGCGCCGCGATCGCGTCGTTGATCTGCGTGAACGGGCGCGAGCCGAAGAACTTCTTCGCGGACAGCGGCGAGGGGTGCGCGCCCTTGACCACCACGTGCCGGGTCTCGTCGATCAGGGGCAGCTTCTTCTGCGCGTAGTTGCCCCACAGGACGAAGACGGCCGGGTCCGGGCGCGAGTCCACCGCGCGGATCACGGCATCGGTGAACTTCTCCCAGCCCTTGCCCTTGTGCGAGTTGGCCTCGCCGGCCCGGACGGTGAGCACCGCGTTGAGCAGCAGGACGCCCTGCTCGGCCCACGGCATCAGATAGCCGTTGTCCGGGACGGGCAGGCCCAGCTCCGCCTGCATCTCCTTGTAGATGTTCCGCAGCGAGGGCGGGGTCTTCACACCCGGGCGGACCGAGAAGCACAGGCCGTGGCCCTGGCCCTCGCCGTGGTACGGGTCCTGGCCGAGGACGAGGACCTTGACCTTGTCGTACGGCGTGGCGTCGAGCGCGGCGAAGACCTCGTCGCGCGGCGGATAGACGGGACCGCGCGCCCGCTCTTCCTCGACGAACTCGGTCAGCTCCTTGAAGTAGGGCTGCTGGAGCTCGTCGCCCAGAACCCCGCGCCAGGATTCGGGCAGCATGGCGATGTCGGTCACGTCAACGTCCTCACGGTGTCGATCAATTACGGCCGAAGCCGACGTGCGGTCACTTCCAGGCTTCAGAACCTACAGGCGACCACTGACAACGGGCACATGAAGACCGGTTCACCAGCTGGTCTTGCGGTGCAGCATCCACATCATCATGATCGTCGACGGGTCGAGGGCCTGCTCGCCGCCGGAGATGTCGTCGCTGGCCGCGACGTACTGCCGGCCCTGCCACAGCGGGATCAGCCGGGCGTCGTTCACCATGATCTGCTGGGCCTGCTCCAGGTCCTTCACAGTCTGGGCGCGGTCGCTCTCCGCGCGCGAGTGCGGCAGCAGCTTGCCGGTGATCTCCGGGGACGGGTACGGGGTGCCGAGCGCGTTGTGCTCGCCGACGAACGGGGCGATGAAGTTGTCGGCGTCGGGGAAGTCCGGGAACCAGCCGCGGCCGAACACCGGGTACTCGCCCTTCTGGTAGCCGACTACGAAGGTCTTCCAGGGGCGGCCCTGGAGCGTGACGGTGAACAGCCCGGAGCCCTCCAGCTGTCGCTTCAGTTCCTGGAACATCAGGGCGGTCTCGGAGCCGTAGCGGTCGGTGGTGTACCAGAGGGTGAGCGGGACGCGCTGGTGGATGCCCGCGTCGGTGAGGATCTTCGCGGCCCTGGGGACGCTCGGGTCGCCGAAGTCGTCGAAGAAGCCGGTGGTGTGGGCGGTCAGGCCCTTGGGGACCATCGAGTACAGCGGGTCGACGGTGTCCTTGTAGACCTTGTGCGCGATGGCGGCCCGGTCGACGAGCTGGGCGACCGCCCTGCGGACGGCGGGCTCCCTGGCCCAGGGGTCCTTGGGGTTGAACACGAGGTAGCTGATGTCGGTGCCCGCGCCGTCGACCAGCTGCAGGTTGGCGTTGCCGTGCTGCTGGAGGGTGAGGATGTCGTCGGCGGCGAGGCCGCGGTAGGTGACGTCGATGCGCTTGTCCCGCAGTGCCTTGACCATCTCGGCCGAGTCCTGGAAGTAGCGGATGGTCACCGCGTCGTTCTGCCGCTCGGCGAAGCCGTGGTAGCTGCCGTTGGCGGCGAGGACGGCCCGCTCGCCCTCCGTGTAGGAGCGCAGGGTGTACGGCCCGGAGCCGTTGACCACGGTGTCCTTGCGCAGGGAGCGCGCCGGGTAGTCGTTCGGGTCGACGATCGACATGGCAGGGGTGGCCAGCACGAACGGGAAGGTGGCGTCGGACTGGTTGAGGTGGAACACGATCTCGCGGTCGCCGAGCGCCTGCACCCGGTCCAGGCTGCCGAGCAGTCCGGCGGGACCGCCGGGGGCGTCGATGGTGCGGATGCGGTCGACGGAGTACTTGACGGCGTTCGCGTTCAGCGGGTCGCCGTCGGAGAACTTCAGGCCCGGGCGCAGCTCGCAGCGGTAGGTGCGGCTGCCGGAGTCGGTGAAGGAGCAGCTCGCGGCGGCGTCGGGCTGCGGGGTGGTGGCGCCGTTCGGGTAGGCGAGGAGCGTCTGGTAGACGTTCCGGTACAGCTCCCAGGAACCGTCCCAGGCGCCCGCCGGGTCCAGCGCGCTGGGCGCGCTGGTGGTCCCGACGACGATCGGGCCCTTGCCGTCACCGCTGCCGCCGGACAGCATTCCGCAGCCGGCCGCCAGGGACAGGGACGCGATCGCCGCGACGACACGCAGGCTTCTGTTCCGGCTTCGGTTCCGGTTGAACACGCGCACGCTCCTCGATCCGCCGTACCAAGGGTCGGCAGACCATACCGCAGCGTTCGATCCTCTGAACCTCCCCTGGATCAAGGGTTCTTGATCGAAAAGACGATGACGAATCGATGACGACGTTGTCAGTTCGCTGTGCGGACCCGATGAGCGTTCCGGGCGCCGATCCGTCCGAAAATCGGCGCCCGGACCGTGGCTCAGCCCACGCCGGCGTTGAGGAAGATGCCGCCGTCCACGACGAGCGTCTGGCCGGTGATCCAGTCGGACTGCGCGGAGGTGAGGAAGGCCGCGGCCCCGCCGATGTCGGAGGGCACGCCGAGCCGCGCGAGCGGGTAGGCGGCGGCGGCCTCCTCCTCCCGGCCCTCGTACAGGGCCTGCGCGAACTTGGTCTTCACGACGGCCGGGGCGATCGCGTTGACCCGCGCCTTCGGCGCGAACTCGTGCGCCAGCTGCTGGGTCAGGTTGATCATCGCGGCCTTGCTGACGCCGTAGGCGCCGATGAACGGCGAGGGCGCGAGGCCCGCGACCGAGGCGATGTTGACGATCGCGCCGCCGTTGTCCTTCTGCCAGGCGTGCCAGGTCTTCTGGGCGAAGCCGAGCGCGGAGATCACGTTGGTCTCGAAGACCTTGCGGGCGACGTCCAGGTCGAGGTCCGCGATGGGCCCGAACACCGGGTTGGTGCCCGCGTTGTTGACCAGGTGGTCGAGGCGGCCGAAGGCCTCCATGGTGCGCTCGACGGCCTCGGCCTGGTGGGCGAGGTCGTGCGCCTTGCCGGCGACGCCGATGACGCGTTCGGCGCCGAGCTTGTCGACGGCCTCCTTCAGGGCGTCCTCGTTGCGGCCGGTGATGCACACGCGGTCGCCGCGGGCGACCAGTGCCTCGGCGACGCCGTAGCCGATGCCGCGGCTCGCGCCCGTGACGAGGGCGACCTTGCCGGACAGCTCCGGGAGTTCAGTCATGTCGGTGTTTCCCCAGGTCCTCAGGGTTGCTTAGTCGAGCGGTCCGCCGGCCACGTACAGCACCTGGCCGGAGACGAAGCCGGCCGCCTCGCCGGTGAAGAAGGCGATGGCGTTGGCGATGTCCTCGGGCTCGCCGACGCGCTGCACGGGGATCGCGCCCGCGGCGGCCTTCTTGAAGTCCTCGAAACCCATGCCGACGCGGTCGGCGGTGGCCTTGGTCATCTCGGTGGCGATGAAGCCGGGGGCGACGGCGTTGGCGGTGATGCCGAACTTGCCCAGCTCGATGGCGAGGGTCTTGGTGAAGCCCTGGAGTCCGGCCTTGGCGGCCGAGTAGTTGGCCTGGCCGCGGTTGCCGAGGGCCGAGGAGGAGGACAGGTTGACCACACGGCCGAAGCCCGCGTCGACCATGTGCTTCTGGACGGCCTTGGTCATCAGGAACGAGCCGCGCAGGTGCACGTTCAGGACGGTGTCCCAGTCGGAGACGCTCATCTTGAACAGCAGGTTGTCACGGAGCACGCCCGCGTTGTTGACGAGGATCGTCGGGGCGCCCAGCTCCTCGACGATCCGGGCGACGGCCGCCTCGACCTGTGCCTCGTCGGAGACGTCCGCGCCGACCGCGATGGCCTTGCCGCCGGCGGCGGTGATCTTCTCGACGGTGTCCTTGCAGGCGGCCTCGTCGAGGTCGATCACGGCGACCGCGCGACCCTCGGCGGCCAGCCGTACGGCGGTGGCGGCACCGATGCCGCGCGCCGCGCCGGTGACGACCGCGACCCGCTGTTCAGTGGTGGACATTGCTTCTCCTCGCCCTTGAGAGAACCTGACGGGGCCCTCGCTGAGAGAGCCCCTGGTGCGGTGAGCGACCGCTTAGTACCTTCAGTACAGGTGACGCTAGAAGCCCTGGCACCCGGTGTCAACGGCGCGCCGGGTGCGTGTGATCCATTACCTGACCCGTCACCTCACCAGGAGGTCGAGCAAGCGCTCGGTCTCGGCCGCCGGGTCGGTGGTCAGCCCGGTGTGCACCGGGCCGGGCTGGACGACGGTGGAACGGGGCGCGATCAGCCAGCGGAAGCGGCGCCCGGCGTCGTCCCGGGCCGCCTGTCCGGCCCCCTCGCCGCCCGCGCAGTGGAGCTCGATCGCGCCGAGCGCGGCCCGGATCCCGGCCACGTCGGCCGCCGGGTCGAGGGCGAGCAGCCGGGCCTCGTCCAGATGGGTGCGGGCGCCGACGTAGGCCGTGGCCCGGCTGTAGACGACCACGCCCGCGTTGATGCACTCGCCGCGCTCCACGCGGGGTACGACCCGCAGCAGCGCGTACTCGAACACGTCCCGGTCGCCGCCCTGGCCCGCCCGCGTGATGTGCCGCTCGACGACGTGCCCGGCCATGTGGATGTGCGTCTCGCTCACTTGCCCTCCTCGAAGCCGGAGCCGATGCCGGTGATGCGCTCGGCGATGACGGCGGCGCGGGCGAGCAGCGGCCGTGCGTAGGCCCGGCGCAGGTCGTCCGGGGTGTCGAAGCCGGGCTCGTCGGCGAGCCAGGCGTCGGGGATCTCGGCGGTGACCTCGGCGAGCAGGTCCTCGGTGACCCGGGGCGCGAGGTCGGCCGCGGCGGCGGCGACGTCCGGTGCGAAGCGGGCGAGGGTGTGGTCGCGGGCGTCGTAGGGACGGGCCGCGGAGGCCTCGGCGGAGGGCCAGTTGTGGTGCCAGATCATCGTCGCTCCGTGGTCGATGAGCCACAGCTCGCCCCGGTGCACGAGGAGGTTCGGATTGCGCCAGGACCGGTCCACGTTGTTGATCAGCGCGTCGAACCAGACGATCCGGCCGGCCTCCCGCGGGCTCACCGGGAAGGCGAGCGGGTCGTAGCCGAGGGCGCCGGAGAGGAAGTCCATGCCGAGGTTGGCGCCGCCGCTGGACCGCAGCAGGTCCTGCACCTGCTGCTCGGGCTCGCCGAGTCCGAGCACGGAGTCCAGCGCGATGGTGACCAGCCGGGGCATCCGGAACCCGAGGCGCCGGGCGAGTTCGCCGCACACCACCTCGGCGACCAGGGTCTTGCGGCCCTGTCCGGCTCCGGTGAACTTCATGACGTAGGTCCCGAAGTCGTCGGCCTCGACGAGCCCCGGCAGCGAGCCCCCCTCACGCAGCGGCGTGATGTAGCGGGTCGCGGTGACTTCCTTGAGCATCGCCCCAGGCTACTGGGGCGATGCCGACAGCTCACGGACAGCTCTGGCTTACGGCCGTCTCATGCCCCGGCCGCGAGGATCTGGGCACCCGTCTGAACGGGTGGTGCCCGAGCGCCGTACCCCTGGACGGATCACGAGAAGCTCCGCGGAAGGGAATCCACATGAGCACCGCAACGCCCCAGCCGTCCGCCGGCCCGGCCCGTCGTACCGTCGTGGCGGCGGCCGGAGCCGCGGGTCTCGCCGCCGCGCTGACCGCCTGCGGTTCGAGCGACGACAACGCGTCCAGCACGACCGGCACCGGGTCCGGATCGACCGGTACGACGGGCTCGACCGGGGCCGCCGCCACCGGCGGGGCGTCCGCGTCCTCCGGGTCGTCCCAGAACGGCGGCGGCACCGCGCTCGCCAGGACCAGCGACATCCCCGAGGGCGGCGGCAAGATCTTCAAGGACCACGGCGTGGTCGTGACCCAGCCGACGGCGGGCACGTTCAAGGCGTTCTCGGCCAAGTGCACCCACCAGGGGTGCGCGGTGGGCAGCGTGTCGGGCGGCGTCATCGTCTGCCCGTGTCACAACAGCCACTTCTCGGTCGCGGACGGCAGCGTGAAGCAGGGTCCCGCGACCCAGCCGCTGGCCGCCGAGAAGATCAGTGTCTCGGGCGAGAACATCACCCTGGCCTGAGCCGGTTCAGCCGCGCCGGCGCGGCCGTTCCAGGCAGCCGATCACCTCGTCGGTGGTCGCGACCGTGGCGACCAGCGCGAGGGTGTGCCGGATCATCGCGGGGGTGTACTCGGCAGGCACCCCCGCCACCGCGTCGGCCGGGACGACGACGGTGTAGCCGAGGTTGACCGCGTCGAACACCGCGTTGGGTATCGCCACGTTGGCGCTGACCCCGGTGACGATCAGCGTGCGGCAGCCGAGGTTGCGCAGCAGGGCGTCGACCTCCGTGCCGTGCACCGGGGACAGCCCGTGCAGCCGTCGTACGACGATGTCCTCCTCGGTGACCTCGATCGGCGGCGCGACCCGGACGGCGGTGCTGCCCGCCAGCTGCCGCACCGGAAGCCGCTCGGCGGCCCGGAACAGCCGGGCGTTGCGGTTCGCGCCCCGGCCGTCCGGGCGGCGCTCGGCGATGGCGTGGATCACCTGGACCCCGCTCTCGTGGGCGGCGGCGACCAGCCGGGCGACCTTGTGCAGGGCACCGGAGGAGCGGGCCTCGCGGGCGAGTTCGGGCAGCGCGCTGTCCGGGCCGACGACCCCCTGCTGGCACTCCACGGTGAGCAGGACGGTGCTCGCGGGGTCGAGGAGCTCGCTGAGCTGTGCGTGCGACGGCATACCCATTTCCTTTTCTGACGACTTGTCAGAGGATCACCGGGACACGATAGTTCGCCGAGACGGCGTGGGAGAAGAGGGGGCCGCATGACCGTGACCGATCAGCGCCGGGGCCGCAGGATCATGATGACGCCCGGTGAGCTGGACGCGTTCCTGACCGCGCAGCGCACCTGCCGGGTGGCGACCGTCTCGGCGGACGGCGCGCCGCACGTCAGCGCGCTGTGGTTCGCCTGGGACGGCACCTCGCTGTGGCTGTACTCGGTGGTGCGCAGCAGGCGCTGGACCCAGCTGCGCCGCGATCCGCGCGTGGCCGTCGTGGTCGACTCGGGCGAGGAGTACGACCAGTTGCGCGGGGTCGAGCTGGCCGGCCGGGTGGAGTTCGTGGGCGAGGCACCGCGTACGGGCGAGCTCTGCGCCGAACTCGACACGGCCGAGACGCTGTTCGCGCGGAAGAACTTCGGCCTGGACGAGATGCCGCACGACGGCCGGCACGCCTGGGTCCGGCTGACCCCGGAGAAAATCGTCTCCTGGGACTTCACGAAGCTGGGCGCGGTGTAGGGCCGTTGGGCGATGCACACGTCCGTTGGGCCGGGCGCAGTGCTCAGTGCACCGGCTCAATGCACCGACCGTGCCGCCGTGCGCAGGGCCTCGACCGCCGCCCGGATGGAGGGGCGGCGGTCGGCGTCCGCGCGCCAGACGACGTACACATGGCGGCGCACCCGCTGGACCAGAGGCACCAGCACCACTCCCTCCGGCACCGGGCGGCGGCCCAGGCGCGGGGCGATGCACACGCCCAAACCGGAGGCGACGAGGCCGAGTTGGGTGTGGGTCTCGCTGGCGCGGTGACCGACGATCGGCTCGATGCCCTTGGAGCGCAGGGTGAAGGTGAGCCACTCGTGGCAGAACTCGCCCTCGGCCCAGGTGATCCACTCGTCGTCGGCGAACTCGGCGAGGTCCACCTCGTCCCGGTGGGCCAGCGGATGGTCCGTCGGCATGGCGACATCGGCCGGGTCGTCCAGCAGCGGCGCCTTGACCAGGCCGTCGGGCACCGGCATCGGCTTGTTGTACCAGTCCAGGACCACCGCGAGATCGAGGTCACCGCGCACGACACCGGCGATGCCCTGCTCCGGCTCCAGCTCGCTGGAGCGCACGCGCAGCCCGGGGTGCTGGGCCCGCAGCGTGCCGAGCGCGTCCGGGAAGAGCCCGCGGGCGGCGGTCGGGAACGCCGACAGCCGCAGCTCGCCGACGACCTGCCCGCGCTGCGCCTCCAGATCGGACTCGGCCAGCTCGACCTGCGAGAGGATCCGGCCCGCGTGCTCCGACAGCAACCGGCCGGCGTCCGTGAGCCGCACTCCCCGGCCGTTCTTGGCGAGGAGCTGCTGGCCGACCTCCCGCTCCAGCTTGCCCAGTTGCTGGGAGACAGCGGACGTGGTGACGTGCAGCGCCTCGGCGGCGGCGCTGACCGAGCCGTGCCGGGCGAGGGCGTCCAGGGTGCGCAGGCGCTCAAGGTTCAACATGTAAGCGAGTCTAAGAGGTACTGCGTGATAAATCTCGATTGTGCTACGAGGTTGGCTCCGGGCATCGTGAAGCCATGCGCAGCACGGTCACCGCACCCCCAGCCCAGTCCTCCCCCACGTCCGCCGCGTCGCCGTCCCGGCCCCGCCCTCGCCTCGACTGGCGGCTCCGCTTCGGCGCGCTGTCCCTGATCTGGGGCTTCAGCTTTCTGCTGATCAAGGTCGGGACGGACGGCTACGCGCCGTTCCAGGTCACCCTCGGACGGCTGGCGTTCGGCACGGCGGTACTGGCGGGTGCGATGGCGGTCAAGCGTGAGCGGCTGCCCCGCGGGGCCCGCCTGTGGGGTCACATGGCGGTCGCCGCGTTCTTCCTGAACGCTCTCCCCTTCTCCCTCTTCGCCTACTCCGAGCTGACGATCCCGTCCACGCTGGCCGGCATCTGCAACGCGACCTCGCCGCTGTGGGGCATGGCCCTGTCCCTGGTCGCCCTCTCCGAGGACCGGCCGACCCGGGTCCGCGTGGCCGGCCTCGGCCTGGGCTTCCTCGGGGTGCTGACCGTGCTGGGCGTGTGGCAGGGCTTCCACGGCCTGGACGCCACGGGTACGGCGCTGGCGCTGCTGGCCTCGTTGAGCTATCCCGTCGGCTGGATCTACGTCCGCCGGACACTCGCCGGAACCGGCAACTCCCACCTGTCGATGACCGGGGCGCAGCTGCTGCTCGCCACGCTCCAACTGGCCGTGGTGACACCGCTGTTCACCGGTTTCCCGACGCATCTCTCGCCGGCGCCCCTGCTGGCGGTCGCCGCGCTGGGCGCCCTGGGGACGGGACTCGCGGTGCTCATCCAGTACGGCCTGGTCGCGGAGGTCGGCCCGACGACCGCGCAGATGGTCACGTACTTCATCCCGGTCATCGCCACCGCCGCCGGCGTCGCGATCCTCGGGGAGTCGCTGCGCTGGACCACGCCGGTCGGAGCGGTGATCGTGCTGGCGGGGGCCGCCCTGACGCAGGTGCGGGGGCGGAAGGGGGCCTGAGCGCTCCGCTGGAAGTGCCGCGATGTGCCGTCGCTCGTCCGCGGCGCCGTCCTGACCGGTCGCGCCCACGCGGCGGCAGCCGCATACCAGACACGGCCCCGCGCCCCTTCGGGCCGCTGCCGAGCCGCGGCGGACTCCCCCGGCCCTGCCGGGGGAGCGTTCACCCGTAGACCCGCGCCGGGGACGGCCGTACCGCTGCCGCGACCGCCTCCGCCAGGGGGGCGATGTCCTTCTCCGTGAGCGTCGAGACGGTGATACGGATCGCCGGGGGGCTGTTCAGGCGGTAGCGGGCGCCAGGGGCCACCGCCCAGCCGGACTGGACGAGGCGGACCACCGCACCCGTCTCGTCGGGGACCGGGATCCAGACGTTCATGCCGCTGCGGCCGTGGCCGACGACGCCCCGGTCCGCGAGGGCGTCGAGCAGCGCGTCCCTGCGTGCGCCGTACGACCGCGCCACCGCCGTGCGGTCCACGGCGCCCTCCCGCCACAGCCGGACCACGGCCCGTTGCAGCAGCAGGCTGACCCAGCCCGGGCCCAGGCGCTGACGGCCGCGCACCCGGTCGACGGTGACCGGGTCACCGGTGAGGACCGCCACGCGCAGGTCGGGGCCGTAGGTCTTGGAGGCGGAGCGGACGACGGCCCAGTGGCGGGTGACGCCCGCGAGGGGGTGCAGCGGGAGGTCGACGATGCCGTGGCCGTGGTCGTCCTCGATCAGCAGGGTCCCCGGATGGTCGCGCAAGACCGCGCGCAGCGCACGCGCGCGCGTGGCGGTCACCGAGGCGCCGGTCGGATTCTGGGCGCGGTCGGTGACGATCAGCGCGCGGGCCCCGGCGTCGAGGGCCGCGCGCAGGTCTTCGGGGCGCGGCCCGTCGTCGTCCACGGCCACCGCAAGGGGGCGCAGGCCCAGGGCGGGGACCAGGTCCAGGACGCTGCCCCAGCCCGGGTCCTCGACGGCGACGACGTCACCCGGTCTGAGGTGGGCCGACAGGACGCGTTCGATGGCGTCGAGGGAACCGGACGTCACGGTCAGCGGGCCCTCGGGGACGCCGTCGGCGTCGAGTTCGGCGCGGGCGAGGCGGACGAGCTCCGCGTCGACGGGGTCGTCGCCGTAGCGGACGGGCCGTCGGTCGCCCTCCCGCGCCGCCGCGGTGAGGGCCGGGGCGAGGAGGGGCAGCAGGGCCGGGTCCGGGTTGCCGGAAGCCAGGTCGCGGCCCCCGGCGGGGACCTCCACGCGCAGTTCCTCGCGTCCGGTGGTGGCCGGCCTGGGGCGCACCCGGCTGCCGCGGCGGCCGGCCGTCTCGATCACCCCGCGCTCGCGCAGGGTGCGATAGGCGGCCGCGACCGTGTTGGGATTCACGCCCAGCCGAACCGCCAACTCCCGCATGGGCGGCAGGGATTGCCCCGGTACGAGCTCACCGGAACCGACCGCGCCCTCGATGCCGGCCGCAATCTCTGCTGCGCCGCGCCCTTCGATCCGATACTCTCCTAGCACAAAACCAATTATGCACTAGTGCAATACGGGCCGCAACGCGGCTCGTCACAGCTCGCCATGGAGGACCGTCATGCAGGGGACGACCGAGGAATCCCGGGCCGCCGCCTACACCCCGACCGACCGCACCGTGCCCACGCGCTCCGCGGACCGGGCGTCGTACGACAGGGAACTGGTGCACGCGATACTCGACGAGGGGTACGTCTGCCACCTCGGCTTCGTCCGGGACGGGGCACCCGTGGTGCTGCCGACGCTCTACGGCCGGGTCGGCGAGCGGCTCTACGTCCACGGGTCCACCGGTTCCCGTCCGCTGCGGATGTCCGGCGCGGCCGACCCGGGGCTGGCGGTGTGCCTGACGGTCACCCACGTGGACGGGCTGGTGCTCGCCCGCTCCGCCTTCCACCACTCGATCAACTACCGCTCCGTGGTGGTGCACGGCGTCGCGCACCAGGTCACCGACCCCGAGGAGCGGCGCCTCGCCCTGGACGCGCTGGTGGACCACGTCGTGCCGGGCCGGGCCGCCGACTCCCGGCCCGCGAACAAGAAGGAGCTGGCCGCCACCGCGGTGATCCGCCTGGACCTGGACGAGGTCTCGGCCAAGGTCCGCACCGGCGGCGCGAACGACGAGCCGGAGGACCTCGCCCTGCCGCACTGGGCCGGCGTCGTCCCCCTCCGCAAGGGCTACGACACGCCGGTCCCCAACGCCGACCTGGCCCCCGGCATCGCGCTGCCGGACTACCTCAGGGCGCGGTAGGGCGGCGCGGTCTCACCGGGACCGGCCCCGCCGGCCGGCGCCGCGTGCCTCGCTCACCGCGAGGCCCGCGACCGCCGTGAGCATCAGCAAAGCGCCGGCCGCTGTCGCCGCCGTGAGCCGTTCGCCGAGCAGTCCGACGGCGAGCACGGCCGCGGTCACCGGCTCCAGCAGCATGATCACGGAGACGGTGGCGGACCGTACGACGGCCGCTCCCGCGAAGTACAGGGCGTACGCGAGAGCGGTCGGCACGGCGGCGATGTAGCAGAGGAGCCAGAGCAGCCGGGCCGGGTGGGCGGTGTGCGGGAGCAGCCCGTCGTGCAGGGCGAACGGCAGCAGACACAGGCCGGTCACCGCGAAGGCCGAGACGGTGGTGTCGGAGGCGTCGACCGCGCCGCTCCTCCCCCGCCGGCGGGTCAGCAGGGTCATGACGGCGTATCCGGCGGCCGACAGCAGCGCCGGCAGCACGCCCGCCGGGCGGACGGTCGCGGCCGAGCCGCCGAAGGTCAGCACGGCCAGCCCGGCGAGCGCGCCGCCGACGGCCAGGACACCGCCCGCGCCGAGCCGTTCCCCGAGCAGGAGCCGGGCACCGAGTGAGATGAGCACGGGCCCCGCGCCGAGGGTGACGACGGTGGCCACGGCGAGCCCGGTCGACTCCACGGCCGCGAAGTAGGCGCTCTGGAACACCGCCAGCCCGAGGCCCGTGACGAGGGCCCGGACCATCCGGCGCGGCAGCGGTTCGGTGGCGGCCGGCCGGGTCTTGGGGCGCAGCCCGCGCCCGGCCAGCAGCAACAGCAGCCCCAGCGCGCAGCGCCAGAACGACAGGCCGAAGGCGCCCAGGTCACTGGTCCGGTAGACCAGGGAGGCGGCGGCGCCGGCGGTGCCCCAGGCGGCACCGGTGACGATCAGACAGAGCAGGCCACGCCCGACGGGCAGGCCGGAAGAGACGTTCGGGTTCGTCGACAAGAGAGTTTCTCCGCAGAAACGCACCGACGGGGTGCGGAAGTTCGAAGGCGACCCGCTTCAGCGGGGCGCGCGGACTTCGTCTGCGGGCAGCACCGTCCGGCCCGGCGCACACGCGCCGGGCGGTGTCCCGGAGGCCCGCCTCAGGCGGCCGGGGGCGAGAGAACGAGGAGGGACGGCACGATCGGCACCCTAGGCGGACGTCCCGCGCGCGGACAACTCCCTTTCCGGCCCGCCCGAGGCCACGGGATCGGCGGAGCCCTTGGCCGGGGCGGAGGACTGCGCGATGAACGCGCCGACCAGCACGACCAGTCCGCCGGCGAGCTGCGGCGCCGAGAGGTGCTCGCCGAGCAGCACCCAGGCCAGCACGGTCGCGATGACCGCCTCCAGGCAGGCGACGACCCCGGCGACCTGCGGCGACAGCCGCCGTACCGAGAGCACTCCGGTGACGTACGCGACGACCGTGGCGATCAGCACGATCCAGGCCAACAGGGCGACGGCGGGTACGGCGGTGCCGTTCATCTCCGCGGAGCCGGTCAGCACCGTCCAGCGCATGGTCCAGGGGCGGGCCACCACGGTCAGCACGGCGGCGCCGACGAGCAGCCCGTACGCGATGACGCCGAGCGGGTCCGGGGCCTCCTCCCCCGCGTCGCTGCCCTGGTCGGCGAGGACGAAGTAGCCGACCTGGCAGCAGGCGGCGGCGAGCGCGAACAGCAGGCCGAGCGCGTCGAAGCTCAGTCCCGACCAGACCTCGACCACACAGGCGAGACCGCCGGCCGCGAGGACGACACCGAGCGCGGCGGCGCGGGTCACCGGCCGCCGCTGGACGAAGCGCACCCAGCCCAGCACCAGGGCCGGGGCCAGATATTCGATGAGCAGCGCCACGCCCACCGGGATCCGGGAGAGCGCGGCGAAGTAGCAGGCCTGGACACCGGCGACGGCGAGCAGTCCGAACCCGGCGAGCAGCGCGGGCCGGCGGCGCGGCAGGCTCCGGTGGCGCACGGCGAGCGGCAGCATGACCAGGGCGGCGCCGGTGACCCGCAGCCACACCACGTGGAGCGGGTCGAGTCCCGCCTCGATCAGTGGTTTCGCGGCCACCCCGGACCCGCCGAAGGCGAGCGCCGACACGAGCGCGAGACCGAGTCCGGCGCCCTTGCCGTGACTGCCCTGACTGCTTTCAGACATCTGCACCGGCACATGATGACAGGCGGCGACATGAGCGTCACGCCCTTTGACACCTGTCTCAGGGGATGGACCGCGCGCGCTCCGACAGGCCGGCGGCCGCTCCGGATTCGGCGGTTCAGCAGCTCGTGCCCCCGTCGCCCGCGTACTCCCCGGTGCCGGCGTCGATGCGGGCGCCCAGGTCGAGGGCGGAGATGCCGGCGCGTTCGAGGACCTCGACCGCCCGGGCGCCGGGGTCCGCGGTGAGCGCGGCGAGCAGATCCGTGCCGGCGGGGCGGAGCTCGCCGCGGCGCCGGGCCCGCTCGCGGGCGTCCCTCATGGCGGAGGCCGCGGTGGGCGACCAGGCGGGGGTGTCCCGGGTGTCGCGCGCGAGGGAGCGGGCCGGAGCGGGTACGACGGCGATGGCGCCGGAGTCCTCCACGCTGCCCTGCCAGCGCAGGCCGTAGCCGATGCTGCGCTGCACGAGGTAGCCGAGGAGCCTCGCGAGCCGTTGCGGGTCGCCGACGACGGCGCGGGCCCCGGGGTCGTGCTCCAGGAGGGAGTGCAGCAGATGGGCGGTGTCGATCTGCCGGTCCCCGTCCCGGACGGCCCTCCGGCGGGCACCCGCGACCACCGCCGCCAGCTCGGCGCCGAGCGCGGCATCGTCCTCGATGTGCGGAACCGCCTCGTCATGGGCGGTCCCGCGGGTATTGCGGGGTTGCACAACCTCTACCCCATCAGCCTCAACGGCCCGAGTCATCCGCGGGCGGAACCATCTTCGCGTCCCACACAGAGTGGACGTCGCCGACCGCAATCTCATCCTTACGGAGGAGATTCCGCCGACATCGTGCAGAGCGCACGCGAGTGCCGGCTCGTGGCGCTGCCGGCGGTCGACGGCAAACAGTACGGCTACCGGGTGTACGCCCCGGAGGAGGCCATGCCGAGGCTGTCGCCTCACCATTTCCATGGCACCATTCCCACGCCATTCCTGACGGTTCATCAGTATTGAACATTGCGGCCCCTGCCGCTACGTTCCGCGACACCGTAGCCCGACACGAAGGGGTGGTCGCATGGCCGAAGTCAGCGCCGAGGCACGCTTGGAGGCGCAGGCCGAGAAGGTATGGGCGCAGCTCACCGACTGGTCGGCGTACGGGGAGTGGAACGCGACCCACACCAACTTCCCCAAGGGCGGCCCCCAGACCCTGGCGGTGGGCGGGACCTTCCAGGAGAACATGAAGCTGATGGGCTTCCCGGCGGAGGTCGAGTGGACCATCGAGGAGCTGGAGCCGGCCCGGGTGTTCGCCATCCGCGGCAAGGGCCCGATGGCCGTGACCGTCGCCACGCGCTACACGCTCACCCCCCAGGGCGAGGCCACGGTGGTCCGTATCGACGGCGAGTTCACGGGCGCCGCCGTCTCGCTCATGGCGGGCAAGCTCAAGGACTCGGCGACGGCCGCACTCAACGAGTCCCTGCGCAAGCTGGCCGGACTGGTGGCCTGAGGGGCGGACACGCGAGGGCGCCCCGCGAACGATCCACGGGGCGCCTTCGGTACGGGCCGGTGCTCGTCAGTGCTCGTCAGTGCTCGTCGGCGAGGATCAGGTACAGCTTCTTGCGGGCTTCGTTGATGACGGCCAGCGCCTTCTCGCGCTGTTCCTTGCTGCCGGTCTTCCAGACCTGACTGAACGCCTCCATCAGACCGAAGCCGGCCTGCCGGATCTCGCCGAGGGCCTCCCAGTCGACCCCGCGCGAGGCCTCCTCCCACGGGGCGTCCGGGCCCTCGTCGGCGACGGAACGCCCGTCCCCGGTGAGCGCGAACAGCTTCTTGCCGCCCTCGCTCTCACTGGCGATCAGGCCCTCGTCCTCCAACAGCTGGAGCGTGGGGTACACCGAGCCGGGGCTGGGCTTCCACGCGCCGCCGCTGCGTTCGGCGATCTCCTGGATCATCTCGTAGCCGTGCATCGGCCGGTCCTTCAGCAGGGCCAGGATCGAGGCGCGTACGTCACCGCGCCGCGCCCGCCCCCTCGGACCACCGCGTCCGCGGGGCCCCCAGGGACCGGGGCCGAACCCGGGCCCACCGGGACCGAACCCCGGCCCTCCCGGCCCGAAGGGCCCGAACGCGGCCCGCCGCCCCTCGAACCCACCCAGGCCCCGGTATCCGTGGCCCTCGTGCCGATGTCCGTGCTCGTATCCGTGGCTGCGCATCGCGATCACTCCATTCCATCGATGATCTGTCACGTCTGCATCGCGTATCGTTCGCGATGCCTCAACGATATATCGGAACCGATCGCATGACAATGCCCTTTCCTAGCTGTCGTACCCGGCACGTCGGCTTCGAGCCGTGGCTGGAGGACCGGCTGTCGCCGATGGACTTCGATGCGAGAGTGGCGGGGATCGGCCCACAGCCGTTCCGGCTGCACCGGCAGGACGGTGAGCGGGAACGCCGATGGTCCCGGACTGCTTCGCGCCTTTGCGACCCGGAGACCTGCCGTCCGGTGTCGAAACCCCGGGACCTCGACGGTCGACACCCGCCAATACGGTGGACCCATGACGTCGATCAAGAAGTTCCAAGTCACCTTCGACTGCGCGGAACCCGAGCGCCTCGCCCGCTTCTGGTGCGAGGTGCTGGGATACGTCGTACCACCGCCACCGGAGGGGTTTGCCACATGGGACGAATTCAAGCGCTCGCAGCCACCTGAGCAGCGGGATGCCTGGTTCGCCTGCATCGATCCCTCGGGCGTGGGCCCGCGCCTGTACTTCCAGCGCGTCCCCGAAGGGAAGGTCGTCAAGAACCGGGTTCATCTCGATGTCCGGGTCGGCACCGGGCTCGTGGGTGAAGAACGTCTCGCCGCGCTGGAGGCCGAGTGTGCACGACTGGTCCCGCTCGGCGCGGTACACGTGCAAACGCTGTACGACGGCAATGATGCGTGCATCCCGATGCAGGACATCGAGGGCAACGAGTTCTGTATCGACTGAGGTGCGCCTCGTCCTGACTGTCCATCACGAGATCCACACCGTGATCGATGAGGGACCTCCCGGACACCAGAGCGCGGGCGGTGTCGGCGAAGTACTGCAGCGCGATCAGGTGGCTCTCCTGCGCCCGGACGGACGTGGCGAGCCGGGACCCCGGGTCCGGGTCGTGCAGGGCCATGTCCAGCAGGGTGATCTGGAGCGACCGGCGCGACAGCGCGTCCGGGGCGTCACAGCTGCGCCGGCAGTACCGGGCAAAGGCGTCGACCGCTTCCAGCAGATCGAGTCCGGCGGGAACCGCCTGCTCGATCTCCTCGTAGTACGGCCGCAGGTAGTCGGCGACCAGGGCGACAACCAGGCCGTTCTCGCTCCCGAACAGTGCGTAGACGGCGCCGGTGGTCAGGCCGGCGCCGCCCCGCTCGGCCGGTTACTCGGCACGCCGGCCTGGTTGATGGTCGTCTCGGTCGTGGCGCTGTTGATCGGCGGCGGTATCGGGATCGGATACGTGCGCAGCCGGTCGATGCGCACGTACACGCGGCTCATGACCGCCTACGACACCGGCTCAGCCGCCCCCATCGTGTTCGCCTGGTAGCCGCCGATCCGGACGGAAAGGCTGACCCGGGTTGGAAGTAGGATCCTCTCAGTCGAGGCAGAACTCGTTGCCCTCGACGTCCTGCATCACGAGGCACGACTCGTTCTCCTCGTCGGCCGGCAGCAGTTGCACGCGTGCCGCGCCGAGCGCCACCAGTCGTGCACACTCGGCCTCCAGTACGGCGAGGCGTTCTTCACCCACGAGCCCGGTGCCGACCCGGACATCGAGATGAACCCGGTTCTTGACGGTCTTGCCCTCGGGGACGCGCTGGAAGTACAGGCGCGGGCCCACACCCGAGGGATCGCTGCAGGCGAACCACGCGCCCTGATCCTCAGGCGGCAGCGTGCGGTTGAACTCGTCCCATGTGGCAAACCCCTCCGGCGGCGACGGTGCGACGTATCCCAGCACCTCGCACCAGAAGCGGGCGACGCGCTCGGGTTCCGCGCAGTCGAAGGTGACCTGGAACTTCTTGATCGACGCCATCGGCCCACCATAGTTCGCGTGTGCTGTGCACCGCGACCCCGGGGCAGTGACCGCGAAAACGTGCCAGGACTCGTGCATTGGCCTTGGGCCGGTGCCCGGCGCGGCCGCTAGCGTCGGCTCATGCGCATTCGAATCGTGGACGCCTTCACCGACCGCCCCTTCACCGGCAACCCGGCCGGGGTCCTGCTCCTGGACGACGCCTTCCCGGACGACACCTGGCTCCAGAACGTCGCCATGGAGGTCAACCACGCCGAGACGGCGTTCGCGCACCGGCTGCCCGAGGGCGCCGAGGCCGACTGGGCGCTGCGCTGGTTCACGCCCGTCACGGAGGTCGCGATGTGCGGGCACGCCACGCTCGCCACGGCCCACGTCCTGCACACCACCGGCGCCCACACGGGCCCGGCGCGGTTCGCCACCCGCAGCGGCGTCCTCGTGGCCACGCCCGCCGCGGACGGCTCGATCACCCTCGACTTCCCGACCGCCCCGCTCACCCGGGTCGAGGCCCCGGCCGGCATCGCCGACGCGCTCGGCGCCGAGCCGGTCGCCGTCTTCGACACCGGCGCGAACGTCGGTGACCTGCTGGTGGAACTGGCGGACGAGAAAACGGTGCTGGGGCTCGCCCCGGACCACAGGGCCCTGGCCGGCTACTCCTCACGGGGCATCATCGCCACGGCTCGCGCCGAGGACCCCGCCCGGGGCTACGACTTCGTCTCGCGCTGCTTCTTCCCGAACGTCGGCATCGACGAGGACCCGGTCACCGGCTCCGCCCACACCGCGCTCGCCCCGCACTGGTCCGCCCGGCTGGGCCGCGACGACCTCACGGGGCTCCAGGCCTCCCGCCGCACCGGTCTCGTCCGCACCGCACTGCGCGGCGGACGCACGCTGCTCACCGGCCGCGCGGTCACCGTCGTCGACGGCGAACTGCACGCCTGACGCCGCGTTCAGCCCGTCGGCAGCCAGGACACCCGGTGCGCGAGCAGGGCGTAGCCGACGAACGCGCCGATGTCGAGCAGGGAATGCGCGACGACCAGCGGACCGACGCGCCCCCAGCGGCGGTACAGGTACACGAAGACCACGCCCATCACCATGTTGCCGACGAAGCCGCCGACGCCCTGGTAGAGGTGGTACGAGCCGCGCAGGACCGCGCTGGCGACCAGTGCGGTCCCCACGGACCAGCCCAACTGGCCGAGCCTGCGCAGCAGATAGCCGACGACGATGACCTCTTCGAGGACCGCGTTCTGCACGGCGGACAGGACCAGCACGGGGTACTTCCACCACACGTTCGGCAGCGCCTCGGGGATGACCGTGAGGTTGAAGCCGAGACCGCGGGCGGCCAGGTAGAAGGCGATGCCGGTGCTGCCGATCACCGCCGCGATCGTGGCGCCCCGGCCGAGGTCGGGCCACGGCCTGGTGCGGTCGAAGCCCAGCGTGCGCAGGCCGGCGCCCTCGCGCAGCAGCAGATGGGCGACCAGGGCCACGGGGACCAGAGCGGTCGCGATGCCGAAGAGCTGCCAGGTGAGGTCCAGCCAGGGGCGGCCCGGGGCGGCCGACGCGTTCATGGTGGCCGCCTGGTCCTTCAGGCCGCCCGGCTTGGTCACCGAGCCGATGAAGCTGATCAGCGCGGAGACCCCGCTCGCGCCCAGCGACAGCGCGAGCACGAGCAGCGTCTCGTCCCGCAGGATCCGCCGCGGGTCGCGCTGCCGCGCCCCCGGATCGGCCACCGCGTCAGCCTCCACCTGCACCCCTGCCTCCCGCCGGTTCACGGGCCCGCGGGCCCACCTGTCGCCTGGCAAGGATCGCAGAAGGAGATGTGAGCACGGTGAGGACGGCGCAGTGGTACGACACCGAGCACTGCGCCCCGCCCCCACAAGCTCAGGCCAGCTCAGCCCCCAGCCCCAGCGGAGCGACCGGTTCCGGTAGTCCCACCGGCCACATGTGCACCGGCTCCCCCGCGAGCATCAGCTCGGCATAGCGGCGCGTCGTCGCGGCCAGGGCCGCCTCGCGGGTCAGTCCCTGTTCGAGGGCCCGGTGGAAGGTGGCCGCCTGCCAGGACGCCCCGTTCACCCGGCGCCGGCAGCGCTCCTCGACGACGCCCAGGTAGAGGTCCCGGTCGGCGGCCTCCACCCCCCACGCGTCCAGCCCGGCGGAGGCCAGCGGCAGCAGCTCGTCGCGGACCAGGGTGACCGCGTCCACCTCGCCCGTGCCGCCGTAGCGCCCGCGCCGCGGCCACACGAAGCGCGCGTCGATGCCGTACCGGCACGCGGCGTCGAAGTTGGCCTCGGCCGCGGCGAAGGGCAGCCGGGTCCACACCGGCCGGCTCTCCTCGGCGAGGGAGCGCACCAGGCCGTAGTAGAAGGCCGCGTTGGCGATCACGTCGATGACGGTCGGCCCGGCCGGCAGCACCCGGTTCTCCACCCTCAGGTGCGGTACGCCGTCCGCGATGCCGTACACCGGCCGGTTCCAGCGGTAGATCGTGCCGTTGTGCAGCACGAGTTCGGCGAGGCTGGGCGTGCCGCCGGCGGCGACGACCTCCAGCGGTTCCTCGTCGTCGCACAGGGGCAGCAGGGCCGGGAAGAAGCGCAGGTTCTCGGCGAACAGTTCGTACGCGGAAGTGATCCAGCGCTCGCCGAACCAGGTGCGCGGCCGTACGCCCTGTGCCTGGAGTTCGGGCGGGCGGGTGTCGGTGGACTGGAGGAACAGCGGGGGCCGGGACTCGCGCCACAGCTCGTGCCCGAACAGGAACGGCGAGTTGGCGCCGACGGCGATCTGAGGGGCGCACGCCACCTGCGCGGCGTTCCACACGTCGGCGAACCGGCCGGGGGTGACCTGGAGGTGCAGTTGTACGGAGGTGCAGGCGGCCTCGGGGACGATCGACTTCGCCGTACGGACGAGGTGCTCCACGCCCTCGATGTCGAGCCGGAAGTCCTCCCCGCGCGCGGCCACGATCTGGTCGTTGAGCAGGGTGTAGCGGTCGACCTCGGAGAGGTTGGCGGAGACCAGGTCGTCCGGGCCGAGCGTGGGCAGGATGCCGATCATGACGATGCCGGCGTCCACCTCGCGGGCCTTGCGGTCGGCATAGGCGAGCGACGTGCGCAGTTCCTCGGCGAGCCGGTCGAATACCCTGCCGCCCAGTCGGTGTGGGGCTATGTTGACTTCCAGGTTGAACATGGCGAGTTCTGTTTGGAAATCGCGGCTCGCGATGCGTTCCAGAACCTGACCGTTCAACATTTTCGGCATACCGTCGGTACCGGCGAGATTCAATTCGATCTCGACGCCCATGAGGTTCTTGGGGCGGTCGAATCGCTTCTCCACCAACAGCCGCTCCAGTCCCGCCAGGCACTTCTGGAGCTTTTCTCGGTAGCGCTGGCGATCGGACAGGTCGAACTGCCCCGCCACGACCTTCTCCCCCATCGAAGTGTCCCTCCTCGGTGGGCGGACCGACGTTACGGCCGCCGGGCTCCCGGGTGCAGGGGGGATGATGCCCAGCGGAAGCGATCGATAACGCCCCGCGCGAGCCCGACGCACGCTACTCTGTCGGATTGTTCCCAGAGGCATTTTCACCGGGCATGCAGCAGCCCGGCCCACCGGGTACCCGGCACATCTCGTGAAAAACGCCGACGACATTCGGCCGACCGCTACCGGCGCGTATTCCGAGGTCAGCGGGGCGGAACCGGTCCGGGAACCGGGAGGATTCCCGCATATCGGTGGCGTATTGCGCTCTTGCGCGGTTCACCGGAATCGGATAGACGAAACAACGGCCGAACACGCGTCGTATAAACTTCGCCCACAAGGCAGAAGGTTGACGCCCTCGGTCGTGGTTCCTGCCATGTTCCTGCCGTCGCGGTCACGGGAGGCAGACCGAGCCGCACCCACGTTCACCGACCCGGGCCACCACCCTTCCGGCCTTTCCGTGAGCAGACAGCGCCGTCCGCCCCACCCTCCTCGCGCCGCCGCGCCTGTCGAATGAGAGAGGCGACCCACCATGCCGCTGCACGTGCCCCCTGCCCCCGCGCCCGCCCTGCGTTCCGTCCTCGCCGCCCTCGGTTCCCCCACCGCCGTCCGCGAGGCCCGCACCCCGTCCCTGCGCGCCGCGCAGGGCCCGGCGACACCCGAACTCCCGCTTCCCGTCCATGTGCTGGACCGGATCACGCCCCAGGGGCTGTCCGCGACCCGGCTGGCCGGCTGGCGCTTCCTGATCCGCTGCGGCGACAAGGCGGTGGCCGCCGCCGACACCATGCTCACCCCGGACGGCTGGACCTTCTCGCACTTCTTCGAGGGCCCCTACGTCCCCTCCACCGAGCGCGCGATGCAGCAGGCGGAGGCGCTGCAACAGCCGTACCAGGCGCGACTGCTGTCCGTCCCCGGGCTGTACATGCTCACGCTGTGGCTGCACGGCGACGCCACCGCCGACGGCGCCGAGGGGCACCCGGCCGGCACCGATCTGCTCGTTCCCCTCGCCCCGGCCCCGCCCGGCATATCGGCGCACCGCCCGTTCCGGGTCGCCGAGCTGCTTCCGGTGCTGACCCACCGCGCCACCCCGCTCCCGCTCCTCGGCCCGACCGTGCTCGGCTCGCCCGCCTGACCCGACCTCCCGCGTGCCCCGTCGCCCCCCCCGGCGGCGGGGCACGCCCATGCCCGACACACGTGCCGGAACACCCGCGCCGGGGCCCAGGTCAGGGGCCCGGCCTGTATGGACTAGCCCCATCCGACCACGGCGAACCACCCAAAGGGACAGTGCACTTGGACTGAACCGTCCGCCCGGGTGACGCGTCATGAACCTGTGAGAAGCGGTGCCGCGAAATCCCTGCGGAATGACGCCCGGAGGGCAACACTGGGTTCCGACCGACTTATCACCACGGGGGACGGCCATGACCACGACAGAGCGAGAGATCCCACCCATGTGCCAGCACCAACCGCCGTGTCCGACAGCAGAGTCCGCCGACCGGGAGTCCGCCCGACTCGTGGCGCACCATCCCGAGCAGGGCTGGAGTCTGCTGTGCAACGGCGTCCTGCTCTTCGAGGACACCGGTGAGCTGCTGCCCGACGGCCGGATCATCGCCCCGCACCGCCCGCTGGGTGCGGAGCATGTGATGACCGCCGCCTGAGCGGAGGGCGCGCGAAGGACCTGCGGGGCCGGCCGCACCGTACGACGTGCGCACCGGCCCCGACGTGTGTCCAGGGGTGGTTACGGACCGTGCCCGACTGCTAGCTCAGCGCCTCCCGCAGCGCCTGGTACGCCGGCTTGGGGTTCAGCTGCTCGTCCCAGGGCAGGGCGGCACCCTCGCCGGGGAAGACCCCCGGGATCCAGGAGTACTTGTCGGTGTAGTCCCAGACGGTGATGCCCACGCACCGGCGCACGGCCAGGCAGGCCTGCGTCAACTGCCGGTACCAGTCGGCCTGTTCGGCCAGCTTCGCGTCGGTCGCGGGCAGTTGCATCCGTACGTCGACCTCGGTGAGCGCGGTGTCCAGGCCGAGGCGGGAGAAGCGGCTCAGGTTGTCCCTGAGCGTGGTGGGATAGCCGTACTGGAGCGCCAGATGGGTCTGGAAGCCGATGCCGTCGAGCGGGACGCCTTCGGCCTTGAGGTTCTTGGCGAGCGCGTAGTAGGCGTCGCTCTTCGGGCCGGTCGCCTCGATGTTGTAGTCGTTGAGGTACAGCCTGGCGTGCGGGTCGGCCTCGTGGGCCCAGCGCAGCGCGTCGGCGATGTAGCCGGGGCCGAGCGTCTTGTACCAGAGGGTCTCGCGGTAGGTGCCGTCCTCGTTGAAGGCCTCGTTGACGACGTCCCAGGAGTACACCTCGCCCCGGTAGTGCCGTACCTCGGTGGTGATGTGCTTCTTCAGCACGGCCCGCAGTTCGGTGGCCGTCCACTGCCTGGAGGTGAGCCAGTCGGGCAGCTGGCTGTGCCAGACCAGGGTGTGGGCGCGGACCTGCTGGTGGTGCTCGCGGGCCAGGCTCACGATCTGGTCGCCGTCGGCCCAGTCGAAGACGCCTTGTCGGGGCTCGGTGGCGTACCACTTCATGCCGTTGCCCGGTGTGATCATGTCGAACTCGTCGCCGAGGATCTTCGTGTAGGCGCTGTCGGTGAGTTCGGGGTTGTCGGTGGCGCTGCCGACGTAGCGGCCGTGGCGCCGGGCGAGATCGGCGAGCGTGGGCTGCCGGTCGTGGGCCTGGGCGGCGGGACCGGCGGCGACGCCGGCGGCCACGAGGACGGCCGCGAGGGCGCCGGCGAGTCTCAGACGTACCTGGGGCATGGTGCGGCTCCGATCTGCAGGAAGAGGGGTGTTCAGCCCTTGGCGGCGCCGGCGGCGGGACCGCCGACGAGTCGGCGTCTCGGCGGTCGAAACATTCGAGTAAATTCCCGAACGTTCGGAGTCGCGACTCTAGAAGGGCCCGTTGGGAGCGTCAAGGTGTCACGCACGAGGTCCGGGTGCGTAGTCGAACCAGTCGAAGGCCGCGGCGCCCTCGGTGACGTACATCCCGAGGACGCGACCGGTGAATCCGGTGGCCACCTGGGTGTGTTGGCGCGGATGTCGACGGCCAGAGCGACCGGGCGGTTTGCCGGTACGGGGTGTTCGGCGACGCGCTGGCGCACCGGGCCGATCCGGGCGAGCACGGCCGCCGTCGCGCCGGCCACCTCCAGGCCGTAGTGGTGCGCCTCGTCCGGCCGGACCGAAAGGCCCGCCCGGACGGCCCCGGGCTCCAGCCGAGCGGCGGCCCGGCAGTCGCGGTGCTGCCGGCGGCGGCCGACGCAGGTGTGCCGGGGCCGGTCGAGGCTGCCCCCGGTCGCGGTCAGGGTGAGCCGCCCGGGCCGCCGGGTGAGGGACCAGGACCGCGCGGGCCGACGGCGCGGGGAGATCCAGTACGGCGCGAGCACGGGGGCGGTGAAGTCGTCGCGCGCCGACGGCTGTTCGAGGGGCGCCCAGGTGGTGGGCGCCGGACGGCACTCCCCCACCCGGGGCCGGCCGTCGGCCCACTCCACCGGCACCAGGAAGGTCTCCCGGCCGAGGACGTGGAACTCCGGGAACCAGCCGCGCGGCCGGGTGCCGAGCAGCACCGTCCAGCAGCCGCCGTCGGCCGCCTGGACCAGGTCGGGCCGGTCCCCAGGGGCCGCGCGGCCAGCGGGCCCGGGCGGCCGAGGCGCCGTGCCCGAGCGCGGTCCCGCCCTCGGCGAGCAGCAGGTACCACCAGGCGCCGATCCGGTACAGGAGGGGCGCCTCGGGGTCCCTCGGTCCGGTGCCCGACCACACCGGGTCCGACCAGGGGCGCTCGGCGGTGACGAGGAAGGTGCCGCCGGCGGGGACGGCGTCGGGCAGCGTCGACCGGCCCGGCCGGTCGAGGACGTTGCCGAGCTGCCGCCGGTGCACCAGGTCCCGGCTGTGGAAGAGCGGGACACCGGGGAAGTACTCGAAGCTGGAGCACACGAGGTAGCAGTCGCCCCCGACCCGGCACACGCTCGGGTCGGGGTGGAAGCCGGGATGACGGGGTTGCCGTAGGTCCGCATGGCTCACCAGACTGTCGAAAGTTTCGATGATTAGCGCCGAACTCCATGGGTGCGACGCACTGCGGAAGAGGGTCGGGAAAGGTGTGCGCCCCGGCTGGTCGAATCCTGCGCGCGGAGGTGGGATGGAAGGGAGCAAGGGCCTTGCAGGCGGGTACGTCCGCACGCGTCACCCGGGCGTCGCCCGCCAGGGCGCGAGGAGCGGTGGAGCGATGTCCGGTTACGACGCCTCGACGGTGGCTCGGGTGGTGGTCGGCGTGAGCGGCTCCCTGGGCAGCGTCACGGCCCTGCGCCGGGCCACCGCGCTGGCCCGGCGGCTGGGCGCCGAACTGTGGACCGTGCTGGCCTGGGAGCCGCCGGGCGGCGATCCCGCCGCACGCCGCTCCCCCGTCGGCGGTCTGGTGGTCGAGGAGTGGCAGCGGCTGGCCCGGCAGCGGCTGATCGCGGTGCTGGAGGAGATCTTCGGCGGGGACGGCCCGGGGGTCCCGGTCCACGCCGTCGTCGTCCGCGGAGCGCCGGGCCCGGCGCTCGTCGCGACCGCGGACCGCGAGGACGACGTGCTGGTCGTCGGCGCGGGGCGGCGCGGACTGCACCGCGCCTTCTCCGGCCGGGTCTCCCGGCACTGTCTCGCCCACGCGATCTGCCCGGTCCTCGCCGTACCCCCCTCCCCGCTCGAATCCCAGCTGCTGTCGGTCCACCGGCGGAACACATGGCATCTGCGCATGGACCTCCGCCGGCTGTAGGAGCGGTCCGGCACGCCGACCACGGTCACGCACCGTGGTCGCGAGCCGTGCAGACCGGCGGCCAACGCCCCCCGCAAGGACGTCAGGAACGCGCTCCGCGGCCGTCAACACGTCGACAAACGGTGACGCCGGGCGAGGTCGCCAGAACGCCTGTACGACGCACCACCGGCAGAATCGTGGCCCAGGCCACACCGCCCCGGCGGCCGCTGTTGATGCGCCCGGGGCGGCCGCCGGTCATTCTTAACGCAAGCTTGACGCCCACCGAGCCGAGATCCATAGGCCCAGACGTCACTCTCTGCATACGCTGGTGCGGCCGTCCGCGTGATGGCCGGAAAGAGCTGAGCCGCACACAGGAGCACCCCGATGGCCACGACCGAACACCCTCCTTCCAGTCGATTGCGCACCTGGATGCTGGAGGGGTTGTCCGACATGGGCAAGCCCGGTGGCCACACGGGTCCCCACGCCGAGCCGGAGCCCCCGCACAAGGGCCAGCGCTGGTGGCGCGTGATGTGCCTGACCGGTGTCGACTACTTCTCCACCCTCGGCTACCAGCCGGGCATCGCGGCCCTCGCGGCCGGTCTGCTCGGGCCGATCGCGACCATCGTCCTCGTCATCGTGACCCTGGCCGGCGCGCTGCCGGTGTACCGCCGGGTCGCCGAGGAGTCCCCGCACGGCGAGGGTTCGATCGCCATGCTGGAGCGGCTGCTGTCCTTCTGGCAGGGCAAGCTCTTCGTGCTCACGCTGCTCGGCTTCGCCGCCACCGACTTCCTGATCACCATCACGCTCTCCGCCGCCGACGCCTCGACCCACCTGGTGGAGAACCCGCACCTCACGAGCGTCCTGCACGGCCACCAGATGGTCATCACGCTGTTCCTGGTCGCCCTGCTCGGCGCGGTCTTCCTCAAGGGCTTCCTGGAGGCGATCGGTGTCGCGACGGCCCTGGTCGGTGTCTACCTCGCACTGAACGTCGTCGTCGTGATCGTCGGCCTCTACCACGTCATCACCGCGGGCCATGTGATCACCGACTGGTCCAACGCGCTGACCGTGCAGCACGGCAACATCTTCGTGATGATCGGCCTCGCGCTGCTCGTCTTCCCCAAACTCGCGCTCGGCCTCTCCGGGTTCGAGACCGGCGTCGCCGTCATGCCGCACGTCCAGGGCGACCCGGACGACACCGAGGAGAAGCCGACCGGCCGGATCCGGGACACCAAGAAGCTGCTGACCACGGCCGCCATCATCATGAGCGGCTTCCTGATCACCTCCAGCTTCATCACCACGCTGCTCATCCCGGAGAAGGAGTTCAAGACCGGCGGCCAGGCCAACGGACGTGCGCTCGCCTACCTCGCGCACGAGTACCTCGGCGGGGCCTTCGGCACGGTCTACGACGTCTCGACCATCGCCATCCTGTGGTTCGCCGGCGCCTCGGCCATGGCGGGCCTGCTGAACCTGATGCCGCGCTATCTGCCCCGCTACGGCATGGCCCCCCACTGGGCCCGCGCGGTGCGCCCGATGGTCATCGTGTTCACCCTGATCGCCTTCCTGGTGACCTGGCTCTTCGACGCCAACGTCGACGCGCAGGGCGGCGCGTACGCCACCGGTGTGCTGGTGCTCATCACCTCCGCGGCGATCGCCGTGACCATCGCGGCGCGCAAGGCCGGGCAGCGCAAGTGGGCCATCGGGTTCGGCGTGATCTCGGTGGTCTTCATCTACACGACCGTCGTGAACGTCATCGAGCGGCCGGACGGTGTGAAGATCGGTGCCTGCTTCATCGTCGGCATCATCCTGGTCTCGCTGCTGTCCCGGCTGGCCCGCGCCTTCGAGCTGCGCGTGACCAGCGTGACGTTCGATCCGCTGGCGGAACGATTCGTCCGGGACATGGCCAGCCGCAAGATGCGGTTCATCGCCAACGAGCCCGGGCACCGGGACAAGGCCGAGTACCGCGACAAGATCGAGCAGATCCGCGCCGACAACGACATGCCGGAGCAGGAGGACTTCGTCTTCGTCGAGGTGACGGTCACCGACCCGTCCGAGTTCGAGGCGGGCCTGACCGTGCGCGGCGAGGTGCTGCACGACCGCTACCGGGTGCTGACCCTGGAGTCCGCGTCCATCCCGAACGCCCTGGCCGCGCTCCTGCTCAACGTCCGCGACATGACGCGCTGCACCCCGCACATCTACTTCGAGTGGACCGAGGGCAATCCGTTCGCCAACTTCCTGCGCTTCTTCCTCTTCGGCCAGGGCGAGGTCGCCCCGGTCACCCGCGAGGTGCTGCGCGAGGCGGAGCCGAACCGGGAGCGCCGGCCGCGCGTGCACACCGGCTGAGCATGGGAGCGGACAGCGCCGGGCCCGACCGGCTCGGCGCTACTTCCCGAACCACCGCCGGGGCGGCCGTACGTCCACCTTCCCCATGCTGATGCGCCCGCCTATCCCCACCCGGAGCACGACCGGCGCCTCGGGACCGCGGGCCGGGCGGACCTTGGTCTTGCTGTAGCCGACCGCCAGCGAGTCCGTGTCGACGACCATGCCGGGCCGGGTGATCAGGCGCAGGGTGCCGCCGCACAGGTCCAGGTCGATGTCGAGGGTGTCGTGCGTGAGCACGGCGTCGGAGAAGTCCAGGGTCACGTTTCCCCAGGCGCACACGATCTCCAGCCGCCGGGGCACGATCCAGGGGCCCTCGCGGGTGGCCGAGGCGTACTGCTGCTCGATGCGGACGACGTCCTTGGCCGCCGCCGGTGCCACGACGGCGGCGGCCTGCGCCGGCAGGTCGGCGGTGAGCACCGCCAGCTGCCCGAGCGTGCGGGCGGACAGCGCGGCCGTCACGCGCTCGTCCAGCTCCTCATGGGTGAGCCGGCCCTCCCCCGCGGCGGCGGCGAGCGCCTCCACCACCCGGTCGCGGTCCGCGTGCGAGGCACGCAGCCCGTCCGGCACGTCCGCGTCCACCATGTCGGCCGTCATCCCCTCACCCCGTTCCAGCAGGCTCCGCGGGGAGCCGTCGCCATCGAGAACTAACGTTATATCGCGTTATACCTGACGGCCAACCCCACGTCCATGGTTCCCGGTGGTTGGCCCTATCGTGACCGGCATGCAGTCCTACACGATCGGCCAGGCGGCGCGGCTGCTCGGCGTGAGCCCGGACACCGCCCGCCGCTGGGCCGACGCGGGCCGGGTGGCCACCCATCGCGACGAGGCCGGGCGCCGGCTCGTCGACGGCCGTGCCCTCGCCGCGTTCTCGGTCGAACTGGCCAAGGCGGCCGGCGGCGAGGAGGACGCCTCCTACACCTCCGTCCGCAACGCCTTCCCCGGCATCGTCACCGCGATCAAGCTCGGCGACGTCGCCGCCCAGGTCGAGATCCAGGCGGGCCCGCACCGGCTGGTGTCCCTGCTGACCCGGGAGGCGGTGGAGGAACTGGGCCTGGAGGTCGGCATGGAGGCCACCGCGCGCGTGAAGTCCACCAACGTGCACATCGACCGCGTCTGACCCGGCGGAGTCAGCGGCAGAGCAGTGCCGCCCACAGGTCCAGCCGGTCCCGCAGCCGCGCCAGGTCGCGCCCCGTCAGCCGCTCGATCCGCTCCACCCGGTAGTGCACGGTGTTGACGTGCAGATGCAGCGCCTGCGCCGTGCGCGCCCAGGAGCCGTCGCAGGCCAGGAACGTCTCCAGGGTGCCGAGCAGGACCGCGACGGGCGGCCGGCCGGTCTCCAGCAGCGGGCCGAGCACCGTACGGGCATAGGCGGTCCGCACCTCGGCCGGCACACCGGTGAGCAGCGCGTCGAGGGTGGTGAGGCCGCGGGCGTCGGTCAGGCGGGAGGCGTCGGGCGCGGTGGTCCGCGCGGAGGTGAGGGCGTACCGGGCCTGCCCGAGCGCGGCGCCGAGCTCCCCGGGCCCCGCCGCGGGCGCGCCGATGCCGCCGCGCAGGACGACCCCGGGCACGGACCCGGCGACCAGCGGCCACACCTCGTCCGCCCAGCCGTCCGGCACCCCGGACAGCACCGCGAAGGCGCCCCCGTCCGGCAGCCGGCCGACGGCCGCCGCGCCCCCGGGCCCGCCCTCCGCTCCCGCCTCCGCCCCGGCCCCCTCGGTTCGCGCGGCCACCACCGCGGCACCACCCGCGTCGCCGGCCGTCACCGCATGCCCCGCCAGTTCCGTCAACGCGCCCTCGGCGAGCGGCCCTTCGCCCGGCCCTGGCCGCCGCGTCCCGGCGTCCGCGACGAGCACCAGGTACGGTCCCGTCCCCGGCAGCCCGCACCGCCGCAGCGCCGCCTCCACCGTGCCGTCCTCGCGCGCGTCCGGGGCCGACAGCAGCGCGCCGAGTTCGTCGGCCGCGCGCAGCCGGGCCGAAGGGCGCCGGGCGGCGGCCTCCTGGCAGTGGGCCAGCACGGCGGCGACCTCGTGCAGCATGCGCGGCGGGGCGGCGTCCGGGTCGGGCAGGTACAACAGGCGGCGCTCGTACGGCGAGACGCCGCTCGCGTCGACGGAGGCGGTCACCCCGGTGCCGTCCGCGACGAGCGCGACCGCCTCGCGAGGGGGCACCGGCGGGACACCCTCGGTGGCGGCGACCGTACGGCCCGAGGGCGTGAAGACGTAGACGGCGGTCCGGCCGAGGTGGGCGAAGGCCTCGGCGAGGACGGCGTGCGGGCCGGCCTCCTGGGCGAGCAGCCGGCTCAGCCGCACGCGCGCGTTCTCCGGCAGCGCGTGATGCCGGCTCAGGCCGCCCCACTGGCGCAGGTACACGGTGTCGGTGATCGACCGGAACATGATGTGCGCGGGCACCCCGGCCACCGGCACGCCGTGGCGCACGCACGCCTCGACCAGGTCGTCCGGCACGTTGCCGTGCGTCTCCTCGCCCGCGAGCAGCGCGGCGGCCCCCGCGTCCTTCAGGGCCGAGACGAACCGTTCGGCCTTGCCGGAGCCGCCGTCGGGCGACCACCACACCAGCCCGCTGAGGACCACCTCGCCGGGCCGTACGAACCGGGCCGGGTCCTCCAGGTCTGTGACGGTCACTCCGCTGATTTCGCGCCGCAGCAGCGCGTCCTCCGCCCACAGCAGGCGCAGCCCGAGGGCGGCGTCCCCCAGGAGGTGTTCGACGTGCATGTGCTGGCTCCTCGTACGGCCGCCGTGGGGTGAGCACATCCCCCGGCCTCTCGCATTCACCAGGCGAGTGCGAGAGAAAGCATCGTAAATGCAAGGTTGATGGAGCGGAATGCCTCTTGGTTGATCCTCCAGTCCCGGGGCCTGTGACGTCGGTGTTTCCGTGCCCCGCACCAGTCGTTTCGACCGGTTCCCGTTGGTTCACTTCCGGCCATGGATCTGAACACGGTGGCCGAGATACGAGACGCCCGGCGGCCCGCGCCCTGGCGGGCCGGTGACGCCTGGCTCGGCGGCGGGACGTATCTGTTCTCCGAGCCCCAGCCGCACCTGCGGCGTCTGGTCGACCTGAGCCGCATGGGCTGGACGCCCGCACAGCGGCACCCGGACGGCTCCCTGGAGCTGGCCGCCACCTGCACCATCGCCCAACTGTCCCGCTACGCCCAGGACTTGACCGCCCCCGCGGCGCCCCTCTTCGAGCAGTGCTGCCGGGCCTTCCTCGCCTCGTTCAAGATCTGGAACATGGCCACCGTCGGCGGGAACCTGTGCAACGGCCTGCCGGCCGGCCCGATGATCTCCCTCACGGCCGCGCTCGACGGCACCTGCCTGCTCCTCGCTCAGGACGGATCCGGGCGCCGCCTGAAAGTCGCCGACTTCGTCACCGGCGCGGGCCGCAAGGATCTGGCCGAGGGCGAGCTGCTGCGCTCGGTCACCCTGCCCGCCCGCGCCCTGGCCTGCCGTACGGCGTTCCGGCAGGTGTCGCTGTACGGCCTCGGGCGCTCGGCCGCCCTCGTCATCGGCACCCTCGGCCCGGTCGACCACTCCCTCACGGTCACCGTCACCGCGGCGACGGTGCGCCCGGTGCGGCTCTGGTTCCCGCTGCCGCCGACGGCCGCGGCGCTGCGGGCGGCGATCGTGGGGGCCGTCGCGGACGGCGAGTGGTTCGACGACATCCACGGACTGCCCGCGTGGCGGCGGCACATGGCGCTGCGGCTGGCGGAGGAGATCCGCCGGGAACTGACGGATGAGGAGCGGCGATGAGGGTCGAGGTCAACGGACGGTCCCACGAGGAGGACCCCCGCCCGGGCCAGTGTCTGCGCACGTATCTGCGCGAGCACGGTTGGTTCGGCGTGAAGAAGGGCTGTGACCAGGGCGACTGCGGGGCCTGCACGGTCCACGTGGACGGCGAACCGGTGCACAGCTGCCTCTACCCGGCCTTCCGCGCCGACGGCGGCAGCGTCACCACCGTGGAGGGCCTGGCCGCCCCGGACGGCGAACTCCACCCCGTGCAGCGCACGTTCCTCGACGCCCAGGGCTTCCAGTGCGGCTTCTGCACGGCCGGCTTCCTGATGACCACGGCAGCGCTCACGGAGGACCAACTCGCCGATCTGCCCAGGGCGTTCAAGGGCAATCTGTGCCGCTGCACCGGCTACCGGGCCATCGAGGACGCCGTGCGCGGGGTGAAGAACGTGGAGGCGCCCGCGCCCGGCGAGACCGTCGGCCGCAGCCTGCCCGCCCCGGCCGGACCGCAGGTCGTCACCGGCACCGCCCGCTACACCTTCGACATCGGCGTACCGGGCCTGCTCCACATGAAGCTGCTGCGCTCCCCGCACGCCCACGCCCGCATCCTCGCGATCGACACCTCCGCCGCCCTGCGCGTCCCCGGCGTGCACGCCGTGCTCACCCACCACGACGCCCCGGAACGGCACTTCTCCACCGCCCGCCACGAACACCCCGAGGAGGACCCGGACGACACCCGCGTCCTGGACGACACCGTCCGCCACATCGGCCAGCGCGTCGCCGCCGTCGTCGCCGACAGCGAGGGCGCCGCCGAGGAGGGCTGCCGGCGGATCGAGGTGACGTACGAGGTGCTGCACGCCGTCCTCGACCCGGAGGAGGCCATGCGGCCCGGCGCCCCGGTGGTCCACGACAAGGACGCGGCGACGGCCCGCATCGCGCGGCCCGAGGCCAACGTCGTCGGCGAAGCGCACGGCGAGCTCGGCGACGTCGAAGCGGGCTTCGCGGCGGCGGACGTCGTCTACGAGGACACCTTCCGCACCCAGCGTGTCCAGCACGCCAGCCTGGAGACGCACGGCGCCCTCGCCTGGATCGACGAGGACGGCCGGCTCACCGTCCGCACCAGCTCCCAGACGCCGTTCCTCACCCGCCGCGCCCTGTGCGCGCTGTACGACCTGCCCGAGGACCAGGTCCGGGTGCTGGCGGGCCGGGTCGGCGGCGGGTTCGGCGGCAAGCAGGAGATGCTGGTCGAGGACATCGTGGCGCTCGCCGTGCTGAGGCTGCGCCGCCCGGTGAAACTGGAGTACACACGCGCGGAGCAGTTCTACGGCGCCACCACCCGGCACCCCTTCACGATCCGGGTGAAGGCGGGCGCCCGCCGCGACGGCACCCTCACCGCGCTCCAGCTGCGCGTCGTCGCGAACACGGGCGCGTACGGCAACCACGGCCCGGCCGTGATGTTCCACAGCGTCGGCGAGTCCCTGGCCGTCTACCGCGCCCCGCACAAGAAGGTCGACGCCTACTCGGTCTACACGCACACCGTCCCGGCGGGCGCCTTCCGCGGCTACGGCCTGGGCCAGGTGCTGTTCGCGGTGGAGTCGGCGCTGGACGAGCTGGCCCGCCGACTGGACCTGGATCCCCTGGAGTTCAAGGCGCGCAACATCATCGGGCCCGACGAGCCGATGCTCACCCCGGGCGGCCACGAGGAGGACCTGCACATCGCGAGCTACGGCCTCGACCAGTGCGTGGCGATCGTGCGCCGCGCCCAGGCGGAGCCGGTGTCCGAGCCCGTCCCCGCGGGGTGGCTGGTCGGCGAGGGCGCCGCGCTGGCGATGATCGCGACCGGCCCGCCCGGCGGCCACATCGCCGACGCCAGGGCCGCCCTGTTGCCGGACGGCACCTTCGACCTGGCCGTCGGCACCGCCGAGTTCGGCAACGGCACCACGACGGTGCACCAGCAGATCGCGGCCGGCGAGCTGGCCACCACCGTCGACCGGATCGCCGTCCGCCAGTCCGACACGGACGTCGTACGGCACGACACCGGCGCCTTCGCCTCGACCGGTACGGTCGTCGCGGGCAAGGCCACCCTGCGCGCCGCCCGCGCCCTCGCCGACCAGCTGCTGGACTTCGCCGCCGCCCACCTGGCCGTCCCGCGCACGGAGTGCCGGCTGACGGAGGAGGCCGTGCTCCACCCGGGCGGACGCCTGTTGCTGAAGGAGGTGTACGCGGCCGCGCGCACCGTCGGCCTGGAGCTGAGCGCCGACGGGCACTTCGGCGGCACCCCGCGCTCGGTCGCCTTCAACGCGCACTGGTTCCGGGTGGCGGTCGACCCCGGGACCGGCGAGATCCGCATCCTGCGCAGTGTGCACGCGGCCGACGCGGGCAAGGTGATGAACCCGATGCAGTGCCGGGGACAGGTCGAGGGCGGGGTCGCCCAGGCGCTCGGCGCCACCCTCTTCGAGCGGGTCCTGCTGGATGAGCGGGGCGCGGTCGACACCGCCGCCTTCCGCCGCTACCGGCTCCCGCAGTACGCCGACGTGCCGCGCACCGAGGTGCACTTCATGGAGACGGCGGACGCGATCGGCCCGCTGGGCGCCAAGTCGATGAGCGAGAGCCCGTTCAACCCGGTCGCCCCGGCCCTGGCCAACGCGCTGCGGGACGCCACGGGTGTGCGGTTCACCGAGGTGCCGCTGCTGCGTGACCGGGTGTGGCGGGCGCTGGAGCGCCACAGCGGTAGCCGCCATCCACCCGGATCGCGGTGATCCCGCTGATGTGCCGGGCGCCGCACCGGTCCTGCGGGAGGACCAGCTGGGGTCCGGCCGAATCCAGCGGGGTCTCGTCGACGCGCACGCCCAGCAGGACGGGCGCGTCCGCGAAGTCCGGGTCGATCTCGGCCCAGGACAGCACCGCGTGGTGGCCGTCGGTGCCGGTGACGGCGACGAGGAAGCGCAGCCGGTCCTTGCGCCGCGCCGGGTCGAAGTCCGGGCCGGCGTCGGCGAGGACGTCGTACAGGCGCGGTCCGGTGAAGCGGTGGTGCTGGATGCCGCTGGTCGCGCAGTCGAAGCTGACGTCCGCCCGGTGCTGCGGCCAGCGCAGCAGCTCCGGCACGGTCAGCCGGGCGGGCCTGGCGAGATCGCCGGTCAGGGCGAGTTGCGCGAGCGTCACTGCGACCACCTCCCGCAGAACGGTACCCGCCGGAGTGCGCCGTACAAACGCACATGCAAGCCACATGTCACAAGTTCGCAGCTCATGCGATGTGACAAGAGACTTACCCCTGGCAGATGCGGCATTATCATCGCCGCACGGCCGGTTCCCCGGCCGCGACAGGGCGCGACACTTGTTCCACAGAACGCGAGGAGTAGACCCGTGATGACCCGTTCCGTGCGCCGGACCCGACGGATGCTGAAGGTTGCCGGTGCGGGAGCCGCCGCCCTGCTGGCACTCAGCGCCTGTTCCTCGTCCTCCGACTCGGCCACGTCCAAGGACAGCGCGAGCTCGGCCCCGGCCGGCTCCGCGTCCTCGCCGAAGCTCTCCGGCAGCATCACCGTGTTCGCGGCCGCCTCCCTCAAGGAGAGCTTCACGGCCCTGGGCAAGGAATTCGAGCAGCAGCACCCCGGCACCAAGGTCAGCTTCAACTTCGGCGGCAGCGACACGCTGGCCGCGAGCATCACCAGCGGCGCCCCGGCGGACGTCTTCGCCGCCGCCAGCCCCAAGACCATGGCGATCGTCACGGGCAAGAAGGACGCGGCCGGCACCCCGGCCACCTTCGTCCGCAACCAGCTGGAGATCGCGACCCTGCCGGGCAACCCGCACAAGGTGGCCTCGCTGAAGGACCTCACCGCGTCCGGCCTGAAGGTCGTGCTGTGCGACAAGACCGTGCCGTGCGGCGCCGCCGCGCAGAAGGCCCTGGACGCCAGCCACCTCAAGCTCACCCCGGTCTCCTACGAGCAGGACGTCAAGGGCGCCCTCAACAAGGTGGAACTGAAGGAGGCCGACGCCGCCGTCGTCTACAAGACCGACGTGCACGCCGCCGGCAGCAAGGTGCAGGGCGTGGAGTTCCCCGAGTCGGCCGAGGCGATCAACGACTACCCGATCGTCCTGCTGAAGAACGCGCCGAACGCCGCGGCCGCCAAGGCGTTCATCGCCCTCGTGGAGTCCGCCGAGGGCCAGAAGGTGCTGAGCGAGGCCGGGTTCCTCAAGCCGTGACCTCGCCTCTCGAACCCGACGCCGCGGCCGGCCTCCGCACGGGCCGGCCGCGGCGTCGCCGCGTCGGCACGGGGGGCCGGCGCGGGGTGCCGTTGCCGCTGCTGCTGCCGGGCCTGGTGGCGCTGGCGTTCCTGCTGCTGCCGCTGCTCGCGCTGCTGGTCCGCGCGCCCTGGCGCACGCTGCCGGACCAGCTGTCCAGCACCCAGGTCTGGCAGGCGCTCCAGCTGTCCCTGGTCAGCGCGACGGCGGCGACGGCCGTCAGCCTCGTTCTGGGCGTGCCCCTGGCCTGGCTGCTGGCCCGCACCGAGTTTCCCGGCCGGGGGTTCGTCCGGGCCCTGGTGACCCTGCCCCTCGTCCTGCCGCCGGTGGTCGGTGGCGTGGCCCTGCTGCTGGCCCTCGGCCGCAACGGCGTGATCGGCAAGTGGCTGGACGCCTGGTTCGGGATCACCCTGCCGTTCACCACCACCGGGGTGGTGATCGCGGAGGCGTTCGTCGCGATGCCGTTCCTGGTCATCAGCGTCGAGGGCACCCTGCGCGCGGCCGATCCGCGCTACGAGGAGGCGGCGACCACCCTCGGCGCGTCCCGCTTCACCGCGTTCCGCCGGGTCACCCTGCCGCTCATCGCCCCCGGCATCGCGGCCGGCTCGGTCCTCGCCTGGGCCCGCGCGCTCGGCGAGTTCGGCGCGACGATCACCTTCGCGGGCAACTTCCCCGGCCGCACCCAGACCATGCCCCTCGCGGTCTATCTCGCCCTCCAGGACGACCCCGACGCCGCCATCTCCCTCAGCCTGGTCCTGCTCGCGGTGTCGATCGCGGTGCTGGCGGGGCTGCGGGACCGCTGGATGACGGGAGCGTGAGCGTGGCCGCCGACCCCGGGCGTGTGCGAACGTACCGTCCCATGACCGACATCGACGCCCCCGAAGCCGCCCCGACGCGGGTGGGCGACGAGGGGCTCGACGCCCGGCTCGTCGTCGACCGGGGCGCCTTCCGCCTGGACGTCTCCCTCACCGCCGCCCCCGCCGACGTCGTCGCCCTGCTCGGCCCCAACGGCGCCGGCAAGACCACCGCCCTGCGCGCCCTCGCCGGTCTCGTCCCGCTCACCGACGGGCATCTCCGGCTCGACGGCGCCTCCTTGGCGGACACTCCCCCGGAGTCCCGCCCGGTCGGCGTGGTCTTCCAGGACTACCTGCTCTTCCCGCACCTGACCGCCCTGGACAACGTGGCCTTCGGGCCGCGCTGCCAGGGCGTCTCCAAGACCGAGGCCCGTACCCGGGCGGCCGCGTGGCTGGAGCGCATGGGGCTCGCCGACCACGCCCACGCCAAACCACGCCGGCTGTCCGGCGGGCAGGCCCAGCGGGTGGCCGTGGCCCGGGCCCTGGCCACCCGCCCCCGGCTGCTGCTGCTGGACGAGCCGCTGGCCGCCCTGGACGCCCGCACCCGCCTGGAGGTCCGGGCCCAACTGCGCCGCCATCTGGCCGAGTTCGAGGCGGTCGCCGTCCTCGTCACGCACGACCCGCTGGACGCCATGGTGCTCGCGGACCGGCTGGTCGTCATCGAGCACGGCCAGGTGGTGCAGGAGGGCACCCCCGCCGACATCGCCCGCCACCCCCGCACCGACTACATCGCCCAGCTCGTCGGCCTCAACCTCTACCGGGGCCGGGCGGACGGGCACGCGGTACGGCTCGACGCCGGGCCCTCGCTCACGACCACCGAGGAGCTGTCCGGGCCCGTCTTCGTGGCGTTCCCGCCGAGCGCCGTCACCCTGTTCCGGGACCGGCCGACCGGCGCGAGCGCCCGGAACCTGTGGCGCTGCGAGGTCGAGGGCCTGGAGACGCACGGCGACCAGATCCGCGCCGACCTCGTCGGCGAACTCCCGCTCGCGGCCGACCTCACTACGGTCGCCGCGGCCGAGCTGGATCTGCACCCGGGCGCCGCTGTCTGGGCGACGGTCAAAGCGACGCAGACACACGCATACCCGGCTTAGGTGACCGCGCGCCCTACCGTGGGTGCCCATGACCCTGAGCATCCGCAATCAGCTGCCCGGCGCCGTCACCGAGGTCCGGTCGGGCGAGGCGATGGCCGCCGTCAAGGTCCGCCTCGGCGGAGGGCAGCACCTCACGGCGGCGATCACCCTGGAGGCCGCCGAGGAACTCGCCCTCGCCCCCGGCTCGCCCGTACGCGCCCTCGTGAAATCGACCGAGGTCTCCCTCGCCACCGGCCGGGTCGAGGGCCTGTCGATCCGCAACCAGCTGCCCGGCGCGGTCACCGGCCTCGTCACCGGTGCCGTCATGGCGACCGTCCGGATCACCGTCGACGGCGGCGAACTGACCGCGGCGATCACCAAGGACGCGGTCGAGGACCTCGGCCTCTTCGTGGGCTCCGACGTGATCGCTCTGATCAAGGCGACCGAGGTGGCCCTCGCGGCGGAGTGACACGGCGGGTGACACGGCGAGGGCCCCGCCCGGGAATCCGGACGGGGCCCACGATGTCACCGCCCGCCGCGGTGCCGGCGGGCGAGAGGTGTCAGTCCTCGTACGCGTCCGGCGGCGGGCAGGAGCAGACCAGGTTGCGGTCGCCGAAGGCCTGGTCGATCCGGCGCACCGGCGGCCAGTACTTGTCGGCGGCGGAGACACCGGCCGGGAAGACGGCCTCCTCGCGGCTGTAGGCGTGCGCCCAGTCGCCGCCGAGCGCGGCCGCGGTGTGCGGGGCGTTCCGCAGCGGGTTGTCCTCCGCCGGCCACTCGCCCGCGCCGACCTTCTCGATCTCCGCGCGGATGGCGATCATCGCGTCGCAGAACCGGTCCAGCTCGGCGAGGTCCTCGGACTCGGTCGGCTCGATCATGAGCGTGCCGGCCACCGGGAAGGACATGGTGGGCGCGTGGAAGCCGTAGTCGATGAGCCGCTTGGCGACGTCGTCCACGCTGACGCCGGTCGCCTTGGTCAGCGGGCGCAGGTCGATGATGCACTCGTGCGCGACCAGGCCGCCGGGACCGGTGTAGAGCACGGGGTAGTGCGGCTCCAGACGCTTGGCGACGTAGTTCGCCGACAGCACGGCGACCTGCGTGGCCCGCTTGAGGCCCTCGCCGCCCATCAGGCGGACGTACGCCCAGGAGATCGGCAGGATGCCCGCGGAGCCCCAGGGGGCGGCCGAGACCGGGCCGACGCCCGTCTCCGGGCCGGCCGCGGGCTGGAGCGGGTGGTTCGGCAGGTACGGCGCGAGGTGCGAGCGGACCGCGACCGGGCCGACGCCGGGACCGCCGCCGCCGTGCGGGATGCAGAAGGTCTTGTGCAGGTTCAGATGCGAGACGTCACCGCCGAAGTGGCCCGGCTTGGCGAGGCCGACCAGCGCGTTGAGGTTCGCGCCGTCGACGTACACCTGGCCGCCCGCCTCGTGCACCCGGGCACAGATGTCGGCGACGTGCTCCTCGAAGACGCCGTGCGTCGACGGGTAGGTGATCATCAGCACGGCCAGCTCGGCGCGGTGCTGCTCGATCTTGGCGCGCAGGTCCTCGACGTCGATCTCGCCGTCCTCGGCGGTCTTGACGACGACGACCTTCATGCCGGCCATCACGGCGCTGGCCGCGTTGGTGCCGTGCGCGGAGGACGGGATCAGGCAGACGGTGCGCTGCTCGTCGCCATTGGCGCGGTGGTAGCCGCGTACGGCGAGCAGACCGGCCAGCTCGCCCTGGGATCCGGCGTTCGGCTGCAGGGAGACCTTGTCGTAGCCGGTGACCTCGGCGAGACGTTCCTCCAGCTCGCGGATGAGGGTGAGGAAGCCCTGCGCCTGCTCGGCCGGCGCGAAGGGGTGCAGCCCGCCGAACTCGGGCCAGGTGACCGGCTCCATCTCGGTGGTCGCGTTGAGCTTCATGGTGCAGGAGCCCAGCGGGATCATGCCGCGGTCGAGCGCGTAGTCGCGGTCGGCGAGCCTGCGCAGGTAGCGCAGCATCGCGGTCTCGGAGCGGTGCCGGTCGAAGACCGGGTGGGTGAGGAAGTCGTCGCCGCGCAGCAGCGCCTCGGGCAGGGCGTCCGCGGCGGTCGCGTCGAGCGCCGCTATGTCGCCCGCGACGCCGAAGGCCGCGAGGACCACGCCCAGCCGGGCCCGGTCGGTGGTCTCGTCGCAGGCCACGGAGACGTGGTCGGCGTCGACCGGGCGCAGGTTCACGCCGTTCTCCCGGGCGGCGGCGACGACCTCGGCGGCCTTGCCGGGCACGCGCGCGGTGACGGTGTCGAAGAAGGCACCGTGGACGACCTCGACACCGCCGGCCCGCAGGCCCTCGGCGAGGAGCGTGGCGTACCGGTGCGTCCGCCGGGCGATGATCCGCAGCCCCTCCGGGCCGTGGTAGACGGCGTACATGCCGGCCATGACGGCGAGCAGCACCTGCGCGGTGCAGATGTTGCTGGTGGCCTTCTCACGGCGGATGTGCTGCTCACGGGTCTGGAGCGCGAGCCGGTAGGCCTTGTTGCCGTCGGCGTCGACGGAGACGCCCACGAGCCGGCCGGGCAGGCTGCGCGCGAACTTCTCCTGCACGGCCATGTAACCGGCGTGCGGACCGCCGAAGCCCATCGGCACGCCGAACCGCTGGGTGGTGCCGACCGCGATGTCCGCGCCCAGCTCACCCGGCGAGGTCAGCAGGGTCAGCGCGAGCAGGTCGGCGGCGACGGTGACGAGGGCGCCCAGCTCGTGCGCCTGGTCGATGACCGGCTTGATGTCGCGTACGGCACCGGAGGCGCCCGGGTACTGGATCAGTACGCCGTTGATCTCGCGCGCGGCGATGTCGGCCGGGATGCCCTCGCTGAGGTCGGCGACGACGACCTCGACACCGGTCGGCTCGGAGCGGGTCTCGATGACGGCGATGGTCTGCGGCAGCGCGTCCGCGTCGACCAGGAACAGACCCTTCTTGTTCTTGCCCATGCGCCGGGACAGCGCCATGGCCTCGGCGGCCGCCGTGCCCTCGTCCAGCAGGGAGGCACCGGAGGTGGGCAGCCCGGTCAGGTCGGCGACCATGGTCTGGAAGTTCAGCAGGGCCTCCAGCCGGCCCTGGGAGATCTCCGGCTGGTAGGGCGTGTACGCCGTGTACCAGGCCGGGTTCTCCATGACGTTGCGCAGGATGACGGGCGGTGTGAACGTCCCGTAGTACCCCAGGCCGATCATCGAGCCGAGCACCTGGTTGCGGTCCGCGAGCGCGCGCAGCTCGGCGAGCACCTCGGCCTCGGTGCGGGCGCCCGGCAGGTCGAGGGCGTCGGCGTTCTTGATCACGTCGGGGACCGCGGCGGCGGTCAGCTCGTCCAGCGAGCCGTAGCCGACCTGCGCGAGCATCTTGGCCCGCGCCTCCTGGTCGGGCCCGATGTGGCGCTGTTCGAAGGGAACACCCGCTTCGAGATCCGAAAGCGGAATACGGTGGGCGGTCATTGCGGAGGCCTCCTGGTCTGACGCGACCTTCGAAGGGCACCACGGTGCGGTGCCCCGACGGCCTCCCCCTCTGTCATCTCAACCTGAGAGCTTCACCGGGCGCCCGAGAGGCCCGGCTTTCACCGTCGGTGAGAGCGGAAGCCGTCGACAACCGCCCTGCTTTCCAGAGTGACCTCGTCCGTGCGGTACGTGAGCCTGAGAGATTCCGGGGAGGATTTGCTCCTTCGGCGCCTCCGAGGTGGTCGGAGGACTCTCCCGCACGGGTTCAGCAGCCGTTGTCAGACTACCAGCGAGGTCAACGCCCGAGCCCTCGAGTGGCCGCCTCCGCGAATCTGCTCTTTTGTAGTGGTTACGGATGAGTTGTGACCATGTGGAGGGAGAGCGACCGTGCAGACCGACATCGATCCGCGCAACCTGATCGGCCGCAAGGCGTTCGACCGCAGCGGCGCCAAGATCGGCACCGTCGACGAGGTGTACCTGGACGACGCGACCGGCATACCCGAGTGGGCGGCCATACGCACCGGCCTGTTCTCCCGTGACGCGTTCGTCCCGCTGGAACCGAGCGAACTCGTCGAGGGCACCCTCCACGTCCCCTTCGACCGCGCCCTCATCAAGGACGCCCCGGACTTCGGCGTGGGCCGCCATCTCTCCCCCGAACAGGAACTCCAGCTCTACCACCACTACGGCCTCGACACAGCCCTGCCTCCCACGCTCCCCGACCGGGACTTCGGCAAGCTGGCCGGGTCGGAGGAGACCTGAGGCCGGCGCGCCCCGCCAGGGGGTGTCGTTTGGATCATGCCGGCATCGCGGACCCTGGCGCGCGCTCCCCCAGAGGGGGCACACCCCCCAGCGGCGTTGTCGTCGATCGCCGACTCCCCCACGCTCGGCTTCGCTCGCGCGGGAGGGGCCCCACGACGCCGCTCGGCTCGGCCGGCAGGCGCCGTTCCTCACGGCCGGCCGATCCAACCGGCACCCCCTCAGGCCTCGGCAGGGTGGTCACGCCGGAGCTCCTCCTCCTGCGGATCCGGCACCAGCGGCAGCGGCTCCGCGGCCTCCAGCGCGGGGTCGTCGACGAAGAACGTCCGCACCCGCCCCGGAGGGGTCTGCGGCGTCTCGAACCGCACCGTCACCCGCCCCAGCCCGCTCCCCTGCACCCACCCGGGCCCGTACGCGACATGGCGCACGTCCTGCCCGGCCCGCCAGTGGCGCTCGACCGGCTCCGGCCGCTCCACCACGGCCTCGGCCACGACCTCCTCCGGCGTCTCCGCCGCCCGCGCGTCCATGGCCTGCGCGAACAGGTCCTCCTGCGTGTAGTCGGCGAGCCCGGAGACGCCCACGCCGAGCAGCCGCACCCCGCCGGTGGTGTCCACGGAGTCCAGCAGCCGGGCCGCCGCCTCCCGGACCACCGCCGGATCGTCCGTGGGCCCCCTGAGCGTCTCCGAACGGGTCAGCGTCGAGAAGTCGTACCGCCGCACCTTCAGCACGATGGTCCGCCCCGACAGCCCGGCCCCCCGCAGCCGCCCCACACACCGGTCCGCGAGCCGCTGCACCTCCATGCCGATCCGCAGCCGGTCATGGATGTCCACGTCGTAGGTGTCCTCGACCGACACCGACTTCGCCTCGCGCTCGGCCACCACGGGCCGGTCGTCACGGGCCAGCGCCATCGCGTACAACGCGTGCCCGTGCGCCTTGCCCAGCAGCCGGACCAGCTCGTCCTCACCCGCCTCGGCCAGCTCCTCGACCGTGGTGATCCCGGCCCGGCGCAGATGGTCCCCGGTCGCGGGGCCCACGCCCGGCAGGGTCCGCACCGGCATCGGCCCGAGCAGGGCCCGCTCGGTCCCCGGCTCGATGACCAGCAGGCCGTCCGGCTTGGCCTGCTCGGAGGCGATCTTCGCGAGCATCTTGGACGCGGCGAGCCCCACCGAGCCGGTCAGCCCCGTGACCGCCCGGATGTCCGCGCGCAGCCTGATCCCGGCCAGCCGCGCCGACTCCTCGTCCCAGGCCGTCCCGCCCGCCTCCAGATCCACGAACGCCTCGTCCAGACTGAGCGGCTCCACCAGCGGCGACAGCTCCCGCAGCAGCGCCATCACCTGCTCGCTGACCGCCCGGTACACCCCGAAGCGCGGCACGAGATACGCGGCGTTGGGCGCCAGCCGGCGGGCCTGGCCCATGGGCATCGCCGAATGCACCCCGAAGATCCGTGCCTCGTACGACGCGGTGGCCACCACACCGCGCGGTCCGAGCCCGCCCACCACGACCGCCTTCCCGCGCAGGCTCGGCTTGGCTGCCTGCTCCACCGAGGCGTAGAAGGCATCCATGTCGAGATGCAGGATGGTCGGCGCGTGTCTCACATCTCCGATGCTGCACCACGGCACTGACAATGCCGTGGTGCGGGACGCCCACCGTGCGACATCGCGCCGGATGCCGGCGGGCACCGGCTACCGGACGGCGACGGATCCCCGCTGTCGGACGGCGAGGGACACGGCGGTCAGACCGCTCGGTTGCGGCGGCGCGCCAGCTCGTCCGCGGGGTTGTGCCCGACGAGGGTCTCGCCCGTGTCGATGCGCTCGCCGTGCAGCTGGGAGAGCGCGCTTTCCACGTCCCGCCACACCACGCCGACGGCGATCCCGAAGATGCCCTGACCGCCCTGGAGCAGGGCGTGGACCTCGTCCGGCGAGGTGCACTCGTACACCGTCGCGCCGTCGCTCATCAGGGTCATCCGCTCCAGGTCGCGGAAACCGCGTTCTCTGAGGTGCTGGACGGCCGAGCGGATGTTCTGGAGCGAGACCCCGGTGTCCAGGAACCGCTTCACGATCTTCAGGACGACCACGTCCCGGAAGCTGTACAACCGCTGGGTGCCGGACCCGTAGGCGGGCCGCACGCTCGGCTCGACCAGGCCGGTGCGGGCCCAGTAGTCGAGCTGTCGATAGGTGATGCCCGCGGCCGCACACGCGGTGGGCCCGCGGTAACCGATCTGCTCGGACGTCATGGACGCTGCCCCTCCGCCGTCCGGTACCACCCTCGGCCGCTGCGGAGCGGGGTCGACCGCGCTGCTCGATGGGAGGCACCCCCTGTTCGAACGCAGCTGTGAACTCGGGGGAGGGTACGGACCGCTCTCCCCGAACCCGCGTCCGGGGGCACCCCCAGCCGTACCGTCGCCGCTCGTTCTCACGCCGACCTCCGTCCTTGACCTGCCTTCTCGACGGTAGGCAGTCACCAGGGGCGCGTCAACGATCGCCACACTCGGCACGCCGAGTGATAATCACCCTAAGAGTGGTTTCCCGTGCCCCACCGCGGGGAAAGGCTAGCCGAATGCGCTCGCGGGGGACCGTAGGACGCCCTCATTGGCCGGTGGCACATGCCCGGCCCCACCGCCCGCACGGGCCCGCCGCACCCGGTGCTCACCGGGCGGGCGCGCTCACCGACGGCTCGTGATCACTGGCTGCTGGTGCCGAAGTCCTCGGGCGAGATCTGGTCGAGGAACTCGCGGAACTTCTCCACTTCGTCCTCCTGCTCGTCCGGGATGGCGATGCCCGCGTCGTCCAGCACCGTGTCGCTGCCGTAGATCGGCGTACCGGTGCGCAGGGCCAGCGCTATGGCGTCGGAGGGGCGGGCGCTGACCTCGACCCCGCTGGCGAAGACGAGCTCCGCGTAGAAGACGCCTTCCCGCAGGTCGGTGATGCGTACTTCGGTCAGCTCCTGTCCGACGGCCTCCAGCACGTCCTTGAACAGGTCGTGCGTCAGCGGTCGGGCGGGAGCCATGCCCTGCTGGGCGAAGGCGATCGCCGTAGCCTCCCCCGGCCCGATCCAGATGGGGAGGTAACGGTCGCCCCCCACTTCGCGCAGGAGCACGATCGGTTGGTTGGAGGGCATTTCGACCCGGACACCTACGACATCGAGCTCGTTCACACAGCAACCCTAGGCCGTGCCCGGGACGTTTGGGTAGTCGGGCCGGGAACAGGTGCCCGATCCGGACTCCGGCGGACCCCCGGGCCGCCCGCCGCTCTCAGGGCAGGCTCACACCGAGAGCGCTCTTCACCAGAGCCGCGTGCAGCTTCACCGTGAGCGCCGCCAGCTCCTTCGTACGGGCTTCGGCGAGTGCCCTGGTCTGCGGGTTGCGGTGGCGCTTGAGCGGTGCCACCACCTGGTCGACGAGACCGGCCTCGCGGTCGGCGGCGCCCTTCATCACCCGCAGGTGACGCGGCTCGATCCCGAACCGGCCCAGTTCGGCCACCAGCCCGGCCACAGTGACCGCCTCGGCGTCGTACGCCCCGTCGGCCAGCGGAGCGATGAGCCCGTACGACTCCCACTCCTGCAGCTCGGCCTCGTCGATGTCCGCCGCCGCCAGCAGCTCGGCCCGGCCGATTCGGGCGACCGTGGGCACCGCCGCCCGCTCCTGAAGGTCCTCCGGCGTGCGCTGGCGCCCCACGACGGGCAGCGGGACGGCCTCGCCGCGCTCCATGGCGTCCAGGTGCTCGCGGATCACCTTGAGCGGCAGATAGTGGTCCCGCTGCATCCGCAGGACGTGCGCCAGGCGCTCGACGTCTCTGGCGCTGAACTTGCGGTACCCCGAAGGGGTCCGCTGCGGCTCGATGAGCCCCTCGGACTCCAGGAAGCGGATCTTGGAGATGGTGACTTCGGGGAACTCGTCGCGCAGCGCGTTCAGCACCGTGCCGATGCTCATCAGCCCACTGTCCCTGGCGGCGGTACCGCTTCCGGCACCGCCGCTCGGTGTTTGAAGCATGGACCTTCCCTGGGGTCCCCCCGGACGCCGGTCCGGGGGCGGGTCAGATGCCCTGGTTCCGGCTCGCGTAGAACACCAGCCGGTACTTGCCGATCTGCACCTCGTCGCCGTTCGACAGAGCGACCTGGTCGATCGGCTCGCGGTTGACGTACGTGCCGTTGAGGCTGCCCACGTCGGCGACGGTGAACGAGCCGTCCGGCTGGCGACGGAACTCCACGTGCCGACGCGAGACCGTCACGTCGTCGAGGAAGATGTCGCTCTGCGGGTGACGGCCGGCCGTGGTGAGGTCGGCGTCCAGCAGGAAGCGGCTGCCCGAGTTCGGCCCCCGGCGCACCACCAGCAGCGCCGAGCCGAACGGCAGCGCGTCCACCGCGGCCTGCGCCTCGGGCGACAGCGTCGGGACCTGCGTCTGGCCGGTCACCTCGGCGTCGTACGCCTCAAGACCGGAGATCGAGATCGTGGACGTCGTCTCGGAGGCGCGCTCCGGCACGGCTCCGGGGCGCAGCGGCGCACCGCAGTTGGAACAGAAGCGGGCGCTGTCCGCATTGCGGTTACCGCACCTCGAACACACCAGGGCCGACATGGACGGATCCTCCTGCCGCGGCTGCCCCGCCGGGGCGTTGGACGCGTACGGACCAGAGGCGAACCCTCCACCCGTACCTGAGGTTGACGGTTGTCCGAAACCTATGCCGCCGGACTGGGCAGGGTCAACCGACGCCCCGCCCTGGCCTCCGGAAATGTCACCGCCCGGACCAGCCACCTGGTCCCGGAACAGCGGCCGCTGACCCTCTGCGTCGGGCTGGGCGCGATGGCGAGCGGTCGCGTTGTCGCCACCCTCTCGCGCGCTCTTGCCGAACAACTTCGCAAACAACTTCACGGGCGATTCCCCTTGACCGAAACAGACCCGCCCGTGGGGCAGGACGAACCCTGATTGCCTACACCGGCCGAGCCGGACATCCTCACAACGTCCGTATCCACCAGACAGTTTCCACCACGCACCACCCCTTCGATGCGCCGACCCCCCGCAACCTCATGCCCCTGCCCGACGTCCCCCATGCACCGCCGGTTCACTACGAGGACGACCGAGCGTAGTCAGGCCGCTTCGTCTGTCGCAAGGCGTCCACGACGATCTTGTCCGAGCGCTCCACCGTGACCGTGGCCTGCTCCTTCTCCAGCGTCTGCACCACTCCTCCCGGGATGTTCAGCGCGGGTTCCAGATCTTGCGGCTTGCCGATGACCGTAAAACGATAGGGGGCGTTGATCTTGTTCCCGTCGACGCTCACGCCGTTGCCGGAATCCGCGAAGTACGTGTTCGCCACCACCCGGATCCCGTTGAGCTGGATGGCCTCCGCACCGGCCGCACGCAGCTCCTGGACGGCGTCGAGCAGCATGTCCGCCTTGACCGCCCCCTTCGTGTCCTCGACCGTCATCGTGATGCCGGGACCCTGCGCCGCCACGGTTCCCGCCAGAATGCCGAGTTGCCTCTCCTTCTCGGCCGTCTGCTTGCGGGCCTCCGCAGCCTGGTCGGAGCTGCTCTGGAGCTCCTGGCGCTGCTTTTCGAGTCCCTGCTTCTCGTCCTCAAGACGCTGAGTACGCGAGTCCAGTTCATCGAGGATGCGCACAAGATCTTCTTGTCGCGCGCCGCGGAGCGCGCTGTCGGTGTCGCTGTTGGAGGCCACCTGCACGGCCAGCCCGAAGCCGAGCCCGAACAGCAGCAGGGCGACGATGAGTTGGGCCCGGGTGAAACGCGGCGGCCACAGCCCCTTGACCAGCCGCTGCCGCCCGGTCAGCGACCCCTGCGGCGGCTCACCGGACGTCGCCCCGGACTCGGGTGCCGGCGGCGGCACCTCGGCCGGCAGTTCCTTGCGCAGCCTGTTCTCCGGCTGGTTCTCCGGCCGGTTCTCCGGCTGCTCGTTCGGCTCGCTCATCGGTCTCACGCCCGGAACACGTGACGCCGGATCGCGGCGGCGTTGGAGAAGATCCGGATGCCGAGGACCACGACGACCCCCGTGGACAGCTGCGCGCCCACGCCCAACTTGTCACCCAGGAACACGATCAAGGCGGCGACGACCACGTTCGACAGGAACGACACCACGAAGACCTTGTCGTCGAAGATCCCGTCGAGCATGGCCCGCAGACCACCGAAGACGGCGTCCAGCGCCGCGACGACGGCGATCGGCAGATAAGGCTCGACGATCGCCGGAACCTCCGGGTGGACCAACAGGCCGGCCACGACTCCCACGACGAGGCCCAGTACGGCGATCACGATGTGCCCTTCTCAGTCTTCTCGGTGCTCGGCTGTGCGGCACGGACGATCACACTCGGTGCGGCGGGCAACCGTACGTCACCCTCGGTGGAAATGGTGGCGCGGATGCCGAAGTTCTCCTCCAGGGCATGCAGATACAGCCCGTCGGCACTGTTCTGGAACCCGGTGCTCAGCCGTTCCCCGTCCCCCACGGCCAGCACCGTGTACGGCGGCACCAGCGGCCGGTTGTCGACCAGTATCGCGTCTCCCGCGGCCCTGATCGCGGACAGGGCCGTCAGCCGCTGTCCGTTGATGGAGACGGCCTCGGCCCCGGACGCCCACAGGCCGTTGACCACGCGCTGCAAGTCACGGTCGCGCACCCGGCCGCTGTCGGAGAAGCCCGAGGTCTCCCGCGGATTGGTCCCGTCACCGCCGGAGCTGGCCTCCTTGGCGTCGTTCACGACGAGCTTGACGCCCGGCCCGTGCACCTCGGTCGCGCCCGACAGGACACCCACCAGATCCGCCTGCCCGCTGCCGCCGCTCGACTTCAGCGCCGCCCGCTGACGGGCGCTGACGTCGTCGCGCAGCGTGTCCACGGTGTGCTCCAGCTTGTCCGCGTTCGCGGTCTCGCTGTCGATGCGGTCGATCAGCTCCTGGTGCTCCTTGGCCACCACGGGTGCCGCCCCCCGCGCCTGCGCCGCACCGAGGGTCACGACCAGCGCCGCGAGGACGAGACCGCCCGCGAGACCGAGCTTCGCCCGGAGCGTCTTGGGCAGCCCGCCCTCGCCCGCGGACTTCTTCCGGGCTGCGGCCTCGGCGTATCCGTCGTCGAGGCTGTGGTCCATGACATTGGTGATCAACGACATGGAGGCGTCCGGGCGCTGCGGCCGCGCAGGGCTGCTCCGAACGGGGGGTTGCTGCGGCATGCCGCACATCGTCGCATGTCGCGGGCGATACCTCCGAATGGCCCCACCGACGTGCCGGACAGGCCCCCTGGGGGACATCTGTCCGGCACGCGCGTGTGCGTGGGCTTTCCGTACGGCGCGGTGTGTCGCGCCCTTTCCGGCTGCCCCGCGGTGCCCTACCGGCCGGCGCTGTCCACGACGGCCGACCACTCGTCGAGCAGGGCCTGAGCGGAGGCGTCGTCGGGCCCCTCCGCCCACAGATGGGTGACCGCCTCGGCCGGGTCGGGCAACACCATCACCCAACGCCCGTCGGTCTCCACGACCCGCACACCGTCGGTCGTGTCGACAAAGCGATCCCCTGCCGCCTCGACCACCCGCCGCATGACCAGACCCTTGACGGCCCACGGCGTGGCCAGGTCCCGCTTGAGCACATGGGCCCGCGGGATCCGCGCGTCGATCTGGCTGAGCGTGAGCTGCGTCCGTGCGACGAGCCCGATCAGCCGGACGAAGGCCGCCGTACCGTCGAACACGCCGCTGAACTCGGGGACGATGAACCCGCCCTTGCCGTCACCGCCGAAGATGGTCCCTTCTTCACGCCCTACGCGCGTGAGATCGTCGGGCGAGGTCGTGGTCCACTCGACCTGCGTGCCGTGATAGGCGGCCACCTGCTCGGCGATCCGTGTCGTGGTCACCGGCAGCGCCACCCGCCCGCTGCGCCGCTCCGCGGCCACCAGGTCGAGCATCACCAGCAGCGCCCGGTCGTCCTCGATGATCCGGCCCTTCTCGTCCACGAGCGACAACCGCTCGCCGACCGGGTCGAACCGCACGCCGAAGGCGGCACCCGAGGAGGCCACTATCTCGCCGAGCCGCACCAGCCCGCCGCGCCGCACCTCGGCGGTCTCGGTGGGCCGCGACTCGTCCAGCCCCGGATTGATCGTCAGCGAATCCACGCCGAGCTTGCCGAGCAGGCTGGGCAGCACCAGTCCGGCACTGCCGTTGGCCGCGTCCACGACGACCTTCAGACCGGAGTCGGCGATGCCGGTCGTGTCGACGTTCCGCAGCACCGTGCCGGTGTACGAGTCGAAGACGCTGGCCGGGAAGTACAGGTCACCGATCTCGCCGGGGAACGCCCGCCGGTATTCCTGCCGTGCGAACACCCGGTCCAGCTTGCGCTGGCCGCCCTGCGACAGATCGGCGCCCTGCCCGTCGAAGAACATGATGTCGACCGAGTCCGGCACGCCCGGCGAGGTCCTGATCATGATGCCGCCGGCACTGCCGCGCGCAGTCTGCTGCCGGGCCACGGGCAGCGGCACGTTCTCCAGGTCGCGTACGTCGATGGCGCTGGCCTGCAACGCGGAGATGACCGCCCGCTTGAGCGCACGGGCGCCCCGGGAGTGGTCACGGGCGGTGGTGACGGTCGAGCCCTTCTTCAGGGTCGTCGCGTACGCCCCGGCGAGCCGCACCGCCAGCTCGGGCGTGATCTCGACGTTCAGAATGCCGGACACCCCACGGGCGCCGAACAGATTGGCCTGGCCTCTGGACTCCCAGATGACCGAGGTGTTGACGAACGCGCCGGCCTCGATGGTCTTGAACGGGTAGACGCGGACGTTGCCCTGAACGATCGATTCCTCACCGATCAGGCACTCGTCACCGATGACCGCGCCGTCCTCGATCCGGGCGGCACGCATGATGTCGGTGTTCTTCCCGACGACACAGCCGCGCAGATTGCTGTGCTGACCGACATACACGTTGTCGTGCACGACGGCCCGGTGCAGAAAGGCACCGCTCTTGACGACGACGTTCGATCCGACGACGGTGTGCTCCCGGATCTCCGCGCCGGCCTCCACCTTCGCGTAGTCGCCGATGTACAACGGCCCGCGCAGTACGGCGTCGGGATGCACTTCGGCGCCTTCCGCCACCCATACACCGGGCGAGATCTCGAACCCGTCGATGTCGACGTGGACCTTGCCCTCAAGTACGTCGGCCTGGGCCTTCACATAGCTCTCGTGGGTGCCGACGTCCTCCCAGTAGCCCTCCGCGACATAGCCGTAGACCGGCTTGCCTTCCTTCATCAGCTGCGGAAAGACGTCACCGGACCAGTCGACCGGAACATCCGGTTCGACGTATCCGAAGACTTCGGGCTCCATGACATAAATGCCCGTGTTGACCGTGTCGGAGAAGACCTGACCCCAGGTCGGCTTCTCCAGGAAACGCTCGACCTGGCCTTCCTCGTCGACGATGGTGATGCCGAACTCCAGCGGATTGGGCACACGGGTCAGACAGACCGTGACGAGCGCACCCTTCTCCTTGTGGAAATTGATCAGCTCGGTGAGGTCGAAGTCGGTCAGGGCATCGCCGGAGATGACGAGGAAGGCATCGTCCTTCAACGCCTCTTCGGCGTTCTTGACGCTTCCGGCGGTACCGAGTGGCTTCTCCTCATTGGCATAGGTGAGCTCCATTCCGAGCTCTTCGCCGTCGCCGAAGTAGTTCTTGACGAGCGATGCCAGGAACTGGACGGTAACAACGGTCTCGGTGAGCCCGTGCCTTTTGAGCAGCCGTAGCACATGCTCCATGATCGGGCGATTGGCCACGGGCAGGAGTGGCTTGGGCATGCTAGAGGTCATGGGGCGCAGGCGTGTGCCTTCGCCCCCGGCCATCACGACGGCCTTCATGTCGGAAGCGTCCTCCTCGCAAGAGACGACGGTCTAGCCGACTTCACCCGTTCTGATTGTCCCGCACTTTTCCACTGCGGGCCATCGCGACATCACGTCAGGACAATCGCCGAGCTCAATCGGCCATGGTGTCCGCCCGGACCAAACGGCGGACCTGTACCACGTAGAGCACTCCTGCCCACCAGTAGAGCGTTGTACCCCACCCGGCGAACGCCCATCCGAAAACGGCAGCGAGTGACGCGATCCAAGTGTTGCCGTCGCTGAGGAGCAACAACGGGAACGCGTACATCAGGTTGAAGGTTGCCGCCTTCCCGAGGAAGTTCACCTGTGGCGGCGGATACCCGTGCCGGCGAAGGATGCCCACCATCACCAGGAGAATCAGCTCCCTCGCCAGCAGCAACGCGGTCAACCAGAGCGGCAGGATGCCGCGCCAGGTGAGACCGAGCAGGGTGGAAAGGACATAGAGCCGGTCGGCAGCAGGGTCGAGAAGCCGGCCGAGGCTGCTGATCTGGTTCCAGCGCCGCGCGAGTTTCCCGTCGAGATAGTCACTGATCCCGCTGAAGGCAAGCACGAGGAGAGCCCAGCCATCACTCTTGGGACCCCCGAACTCGGGCCTGAGGATCAACCACAGGAAGAGGGGTACGCCGACGAGCCGCGCCATGCTGAGGATGTTGGGGATGGTGAGGACCCGGTCTGTCTGGACACGGGTCTCCTGGACCTCCACCCGGGAGCCTCCTGTGCGAAAACGAGCCAACGATGCCCCCTGACCTTACCTCAACGCAAAAAAGCTCCGGCTCTCGGGCAGTGCCCAAGAGCCGGAGCTGTAAAAGGAGTTCGGCGGCGTCCTACTCTCCCACAGGGTCCCCCCTGCAGTACCATCGGCGCTGTGAGGCTTAGCTTCCGGGTTCGGAATGTAACCGGGCGTTTCCCTCACGCTATGACCACCGAAACACTATGAAACTGTGAACGCCACACCGCCTCAACAGGCGGGGCTGTTCGTGGTTTCAGAACCAACACAGTGGACGCGAGCAACTGAGGACAAGCCCTCGGCCTATTAGTACCGGTCACCTCCACACCTCACGGTGCTTCCAGATCCGGCCTATCAAC